>DOUV01001064.1 GCA_003520455.1 Chloroflexota bacterium
CTTGACAATAGGGTCCACCTTATGTCGTCCCAGTCTTTCCCGCCGTCGCCACGATCGATACCGGGCGGAGGCGGTGTGGGAGCAACGATCTCCTCTTCAGGCGCGGTTGGCTCGCCTTCGAAGGCCTCCCCGGCGTGGTCAACGTAGCCATAAATACCGTACTCGGCGGCCTTGGCTTCTGGTTCGTCGGTGGCTTCAAGGGGATTACGATCAGGATCGAACTTGAATTGGTCTCCCTGGTCACGTTCGTCGATTGGCATTTCCAGTCCTTTCTCAGTCAGATCCCGTCGTCCAGCTATCTACCGGCCAAAGCCGTGGGAGAGAGGAGAGAAGCGCCTCTCTGGACACCGGTGTAGCGCTTTCGGTGAGGACTGGCCGGGGTTGTTCTCAGAGCGTCGAAACAGAATCAGGGTGCGGCTCGAGCGTGCGCTAGGTCAGGCTCTCGCGGATCCGCTCGCCCAAGTCCTCGAGATTCTCCCGCAGACCCTGTTGGTCCTCTTGTCCCTGACTCACCCGCAAGCGGTTATGGACATTCCGCACGCCCATCACTGAGTCTGCCATGTCTTCGGCCGCACGCTTTGCCTGGCGACTGTCCACAGTCCCTTCCAGCGTGACTTCGCCACTGTCGACGTTGACTTGAATGTTGCTGGCGTCGATCTGACCGTGATGGGTCAGGCGCTCGCACACATCCTCGTGGATGCGTTCGTCGGACCGTTGGTAGCCCTGCGGCCCGACGCCGGTATATGGCCCTGGGATGTTCCAGGGCGCTCGCCCCAGGGCTTCCCGCTCGTAGGCATAGCCTCGCCAGGTCGGTTCTGCCCAGTAGCCCTCTCGCTCATAGTCGGAGCGGCGCCCGTAGATACCCCACTGTCCGAATCGTTCGCGTCCATAATCGTAGCGATCGGCACCCGTTTCATAGCGACGCCAGGAGGGCTCGCGATCATCAAAACGATCCGCCACGGTAACCTCCTTCTTGCACAAAGAGTTTCTTCACGGCCGTACCGGCCAGTCGAGGAGCGTTCAGCAATAAACGTACCCCGAGGGGCACAATTTCGCGGAGGCGACGGGGAGAGGTTAGAGGCGGCGGTAGCGCAAGGCCGGGTTCTCCGTTGAGGCGATCTCCTCGAGATTGTCGAGGGCCAGCGCGCCTCGATCGTAGAGATACTCGACGTGGGCACCGGCTTCCTCCAAGGCCAGCAGCACATTGTAGCCGCTGACCTTGGGGAACAGGTGGCGCGAGACCTCGCTGATTGTCATGGGCGTGCGACAGATCTCCAGCGTCCGCTCGAGTTTGCGCTGATGCGAGTCGCGGATGGTCGCAATCCGTGCGGCCAGATCTTCGATCGGCTCTTCGTGCCCGCCCAGTGCGAGGTCGACCCCCGGAATCCGGGCGATGCGCTCGAGGGCATCCAGGTAATGGCCGAGTCCGGTGTAGCGCGTGATACTCTCAGGCGCCTGGTGGGGGGTGGTGCGGGCGAGGATGTGATCGCCCGTGAAAAGTACGTCCTCGACCTGGATGCAGACCTGGCCCGGACAATGGCCAGGGGTGTGGGTAAAGTGAAAGAGGTCGTCGAGCCGATCGCCATCGTGGATTGTGAAGCCTACATCCACCGAGTGGAAGAGATGCTTGGTCATGGTGTACATCGTCATCAGTTCGTCGCGCCGTTCCAGCCGGACCCCGGCGCGCTCGAAGAAGATGCGGAGATTTTTGGACGCGATGACGAGGCGCTCCTCGTAGTTCTGGAGAACGCGGCGGTCAAGCTCGTGGATACCGATAGGGGCAGAGGTGTGGTGCCGAAGCATGGTGAGGCCGCCAAAGTGATCGATATGACCGTGGGTGATGATGATTCGGGTCAGATCGGTCGGGGCAATCGCCTCGCCGAACCGCTCGCGGACCTCGGTAAAGCCTGCCAGAAGTTGCTCGGGCGACTCACCGAAGCCAGAGCCGGCGTCCAGCAAGACTGCGACACCATCGGTCAGGACGAGGTAAGCGTAGGCCACGAAGGATGGAAATACTTCCATCGGAAGCTGATAGATGCGGATTTTGCTACAGGTCTGAAAGCGCCGCACGGGCGGGAGCATCGCGGTAAGCCTCCTTGCCGGGTGAATGCCTCTAGTGTGCCACGAGCAGTCCGACCAGGCAAGCGATCAAATGCAAGGCGCCGCTTCCGGAGAAAGCGACGCCCTGGTGTCGCGCGGTTGGGGGACCAGGGAGACCAGACGGCGCGTCCGGACCCCGGCCCGATGATCGTTAGCTGGCTGTCTTCTTGGCGGTTCGTTTGCGGGCCGGGGTGCTCTTGGTGCCGTTCCCATCGAGGGTGGCAGCCCAATCCAGCTTGAGACTGTAGGTGGCCTTGCGCTGGGTAGTAGTGGCGGTCTGGTTGATCTTGAACTGCTCGGGCAGCGTCAGCGTCTCGTCTTCGACCTTCAGAGTGCCGCTCTCGATCTCGTCCGCGAGATTGCGGAGGCGGGCAGCGAACTCAGTGCGGCTCAGCGAGCCGGTAAGATTTGATTTCACAGGAATATCTCCTTCAAGGCAAAAAAAGACCGGCCAAAAGCGTAGCAGGTGGGTCAACTATTGCCCATCAGTGTCGCTTCTGTGCCGGCGTCTTCGCACGACGGGCGCGAGTGTACCAGCAATTATTGGATTCGTCAAAGATTTCCAAATTGTGCTCAGCGAAAAAGAGTCAAAAACGTCAGGGAGCGCGCTCGTGTTTGTGGGAATCGCATCGGATTCAGACATCTTGTCGCCGGATCAAGGCGAAAACAACCTCGGCGACGTGTGAGTCGTCACATCCGACCTCGGCGCCATGACGAGGGCGTGGGCCGCAATGGTGGCCAGAACGAAACGACCGAGCGCTCCACACATCGAGTCGTAGTCGTCAGGAGTCTCTCCAAAGCGGAACGATTGAGGGGGAGATCGGGAATGTAAAATCGTCCGGCTTGTTCGCACAAGGCGGATATCATCAAAAGTTGAAGCCTGGGGGACGAGCAGCCGGCTGTTTTTACCCTGCTTGCCCGTTCAATACTGCTTTCAGCTTCTCGAGTGTCCGGCGACGGATCATGAGCGGTACGAACGTGGTCACTGTCGCGTTTCGAAAGCCGTCCGCGACCTCGCTGGCAACCGCATAGATCTGCTCACGGGGAACCTGACCACCAAGATCGTGCCAGATCTCTTCAATGAACACATCGTCTACATGGACGATACCATCGCTGTCGTTGGTTCCGGGAATGGTCGGGCTCAGTTCTTTGGACATCTCTTTTCCTCCTTGGTGAGTGGCTGCTGGTACGATGAACCAAGGCAACCACCCGAACGACTCAGGTCATCTGAATAGAGAGGTAGAGTACAGGAGAAATGTCCTCAAGAGGAATCCGTCACGGTTGTTGGGATCGCTGGGATGGTTTGCTCCTTGGTTCTGATTCTCCTGATTTGAAACACCATGAAGAGGAAGAGGCCGACCGCCAGCATCAGCTCCATGACTTCATTATAGTCCTGAACAGCAAAGTAGTATTTCTTTGGTGCCTCAAAGAAATTCCGATGGAGTCTCCACGCAAATAGTAAAAGAAAAGACATTATTACGATCGCTCATATGGAATAGGGTGTGTGGCGTGTGCGAGCGGGACGCGCTCGCACACGCTACACCAATATGAGCGATCACGATTAAAGTATAGCATTGGAGGCTCCATTATTCTCGACGAAGCGGCGGCCCGCGTCGGCCAGGCGAGTTCGTTCTTCGTTTTGTTCCAGCAGGTTGTTTGTGGGAGCGGGGCCCGGCCAGGTAGTAAGACGCTGCATGGCTCCTCAGTGCATTGCGCTAGAAGGAAGAGCAAGACGCGATGCCTGGCTAGGGACATGGCTGCCCCCAATAGGTCGCGACGGCCATGACGTCTAGCATCGTGATGATGCCATCCTCCGTCGGATCGAAGCGCGCCTCGTAGTTGGGTGTGTTGGGGTCGTTGTCCGGGTCCGGATTGGCCGCCGTCAGGCGGAAGCGGGTGACGACAGCCATGATGTCGTTCACATCCACCTGCCCATCGTCCGTGAACTCCGTGCACGGTATGTGCGTCGCCGTGGCGGTGGGCGTGCGGGTCGGCGTCGGCGTCGCGGTCCTGGTTGCCGTGGGCGTCGGCGTCGATGTTCTTGTAGGTGTCGGTGTCGCGGTGGCTGTGCTGGTGGACGTGGTGGTTGGTGTTGGGGTGGCTGTCTTGGTCGGCGTCATTGTGGCCGTGGACGTTGCGGTGGGGGTGTTGGTTGGCGTTGCGCCTGGATCCTGGGCGAGCTGGATGATGAGCATCGGCTGGTTGGCCGCGGCCTCCCTGGAGTTGTAGTAGACGCTGTTGGAGGAACTGCTACGCATCCCAAAGCTGTAGGTGCCATTGCCTTGAATCCCGGCCGTCACATCAAATTCAACCCAGTTTCCCGCGGCGACGCTTCCCGCTGTGCTGAGGGGCGTGCTGCCGAGGGTTGGGGCGTTGTTCCAGGTCAGGCCGCTCTCAGTCCAGGGTGTCGTGCTGTTCAGATAATTGGAGGAGACCGTAGAGATGGAGCCACCAACGTCGCTCGCATCCGTGACGAACAGGCGCAGTGTGGCGCGCTGCACCGGTGCGTTGAGCCCGGTGAGGTTGAATTTGAGGTAGCTGGTAAAGATCGGGCTGGAGGCGCCGCGCAAGCGAAGATCGGCGAGCGAGCCATAGTTGCTGGTGGGGGAACTGTCTTTCACCTGGGCGTCGTCAGTCGGGGCGAAGCTGAGGGTGTTCGCTGGATTCGATGTGGAGGTGGCTGTCGGCGTGTCGGTCGCGGTGAACGCGGCGACGGGTGTGCCTGTGTTTGTCGCAGTCGGCGTGGGGGTCTTGGTCGCCGTCGGGCCAGACCCAGTCGTGGCTGTCGCGGTCGGTGGCGCGCTGCTAAGGCTGCGGTAATTGTGAAGGTAGTAGCGCGTTCCATGATCGCTGGCGAGAACCACGAGGCCCGTGGTGTGGTTCACATTCTGTTTGGTCGATGTGGGGTCGTTTATCTTGATGTCCAGGATGCTCCTGATAAAGGGATCCCCTGGCCCGCCCGGAAAGCTGATGTCGGCGATGTTCGTGATCTTGTAGCGAATCGTGGAATTGGCATTTGCATCCTCGATTCGGGCAAAGATGTACAGATCATGATTGTCCGTATCGATTAAAAGAATTGCGCGTGTTGGGCTTCCATCGGAGGCGGTATAGACAGTATGCGCGGTCCAGTCACCGGCCGAAGTGCAGGTGCCGCGCCTGCAAGCCAGCAGGATAATGAGCGCGGCGGACTTGGACGTCTTAATCACCGCGAAAAGGTTTCCGGAAGGGTCGGCCTCCAAGGATTTGAGGTTGATGTGGTCGTCGGCGGAGACCGTGTAGGAGGCAGTGCTTTCCCAAGTCCCGGCTGGCTGCCCGTCGACGTGCGACGCGAAGTACATCTGCTTCGTTCTTTGATTGCTCCACATGATGCCGATATGGCCGCCGAAAGCGATGATCGAGGAGATATCATCACTGCTCAGATTCGACGCGTCGGTGGCGGGCAAGACGAACGGCGTGTTCCAGTTGGCATCGTCCCCACCGAGACTGTGATTGACCATTACCTGATTATCCTCGACGTAGGTGACCCACAGCTGGTCGGTCGAATCCTTGGCCAGGACGAGCGTCTCCGACTTTCCTCGGGTCACCGTCACAGGAAACCCCTGATCGAGGCTGTAGGTTTGTGTCCCCGGGTCGTAACTGTAGCGGTACAGCCGCCCCCATTGAGATTCGGAAGACGTCGGCTGGCCATTGGTTGTGAAAATATGCGACGCCACATAGAGTCTCTGGTTTGCCTCATCCCAGAGCGCATCCGCACGGCTATCCGGTCGGTCGTCCAGAGCGGTCCCCGTGTCGAGCCAGCTCTGCGTGGCCACATCGAGGCGGTAGATGTGATAGGCCCCACCGGTAGTGCTCCACAGGCTACCCCACCAGCTGCCATCGTTGAACCATAGCTTGCTCTCCGGCTTTTCCCCGGTCGGCTCGGAGTTGCCGCCGGTGCCGGAGGGATAGGAGAAGTCGCGGTAGCCGATATCGACGGGATCGGAAGCGCGGGCCAGGGGCACGGTGCTGGCCAGGAGGACGCCGGCGAGTGCCAGCACCATAATGGTGATGATCCACAGACCCGTCCGGTACACTGCGCCAGCGCGTGAATTCATATGCTATCTACTTCCTCGGTAGCAGGAGTTCGAGGTCAATCGTTTGGCGGTGCTGGTACGACCGCACCCCGTGGGGAGAGCCGCAGCCAGCAGTCCTTGCGAGCAGTACGATCATAGATCGCCTCCGGTGAGCAACGGCCTATGCCGGTGAACCTGAGACCGGCGGAACAACTCGCCAGGGCCCGGCCAGGCATCGGCCGGGCCCATCGACGCCGCTCGTTCAGAGGGCGCACGAGCCGCGAGGCACGGTCAGGGACACGGCTGCCCCCAATAGGTCGCGACGGCCATGACGTCCAGCATCGTGATGAGGCCATCCCCCGTTGGATCAAAGCGCGCCTCGTAGTTGGGCGTGTTGGGGTCGTTGTCCGGGTCCGGATTGGCCGCCGTCAGGCGGAAGCGGGTGACGACTGCCATGATATCGTTCACATCCACCTGCCCATCGCCGGTGAACTCCGAGCACGGTATTTGCGTCGCCGTGGCGGTGGGGGTGCCGGTCGCGGTGCCCGTCGGCGTCGCAGTGGCTGTGCTGGTGGGCGTGGTGGTTGCTGTCGCGGTAGCTGTCTTGGTCGGCGTCGCGGTTGCAGTCCCCGTGGCGGTCGGGGTGTTGGTCTCAGTTGGCGTCGGGGTGGCCGTTCTGGTCGGCGTCGGCGTCGCTGTGCTGGTTGCGGTCCCGGTTTCGGTCGGAGCACTGGTCTCGGTCGGCGTCGGCGTGCTGGTTGGAGGTTCAGATGATGACAGAACCTCAATCACAAGCACCGGGTGATTGTCGGCAGCCTCCTTAGAGTTGTAGAAGACGCTGTTTTGGACAGAGTTGTCCAGTCCGAAGCTGTAGATCCCATCGCTCTGAATCGCGGCGGTGACGTCGAACTCAACCCATGTTCCATCGTCGACTCGTCCTACCGAGGCGAGAGGAGCACCGGCTATCGTTGGAGCGTTGTTCCAGGTCAGGCCGTTCTCAATCCAAGGCGTGGAGGTGTTGAGGTAATCGTTGGAGACTGTGTAGATCGAACCGCCGTCGCTGCTTCCATCAGAGGCGAACAGACGTATGCTGGCGCGGTGCACCGGGCCGGTCAAGCCGGTCACGTTGAATTTGAGATAGCCTGTGTAGATCGGAGTGGCTGAGTCGCGCAGGCGTACGTAGGTCAGCGATCCGTAGTTGGTGTTTGGGTTATCGTCCAGCACCATCGTATCATCGCTCGGCGCGAAGGTCACCGTCTCGGTCGGGCCGACGGTAGGGGTGCTGGTGGGAGTGGGCGTAGCAGTGCCGGTCGCCGTCGGTGTGTTCGTCGGAGTGGGTGTATCTGTGGGTGCGCTGGTGTTCGTGGGCGTCGGCGTCTCTGTCGGCGTCGCTGTTGGTGTGAACGTCGGGTGCGGGCCAGGGGGTGGACAAGGCACTCCGGTCGGGTCCAGGCAGAGGAAGTTGTGAAGGTAGTATTTCGTTTGATGATCGCTGGCAAGGACCACGAGGCCAGTAGTGCTGTTCAGGTTCTGCTTGGTTGATGTGGCATGGTTAATGTTGACGTCCGAGACGCTCTGGATGAACGGGTCCCCGAGACCGTCCACAAAACTGATGTTCGCAATGTCGGCCGTTTTGTAGTAGATCGACCCCCCGTTCTCTGGATACGTGGCGAACACGTACAGATCATGATTTTCGCTGTCGATCAGCAGAATCGCACGGGTTTCGGCATCCGATTTTCGGCTGACGGTGTGGGCTTGCCAATCGCTCGCCTGGGTGCAGTCACCACTGGTACTGATACAGGCGAGCAGAACAATGAGAGGATCTGTAGGTGCCGTGAGCGAGGTTTTGATAACGGCGAATACCCGTCCTGCGCTATCGCTCTGCAGGGACTTCAAGTTGATGTGGTCATCGGCGGAGCCAGGACCACTGTACACGGTGATGACCTGCCAGTTCGTATCCGGCTCGCCATCCAGGTGGGCTGCAAAGTACATCGCATTTTCAGTTTGATTACTCCACATCACCCCGATGTGCCCGTCGAAGGCGACAATCGATGCGATGTCGTCGGTGCTCAGACCCGTCGCGCCGGAGACGGGCAACGCGAAAGGGGTCCCCCAATCACTCGAGTTGCCGTTGTTGCTGTGATTGATCATCACCTGTTGGTCCTGCACATACGTCACCCAAAACTCGCCGGTCGAGTCTTTGTCCAGGACCAACGTCTCTGACTTGCCCCGGGTCACGGCGACAGGGAAGCCCGGGTCAAGGGTATAGGCTTGGGTCGTCGCGTTGTAGCTATAGCGGTATAACCGCCCCCACTGGCCCGAGAACGTGGTCGAGACGGCGTTAGTTGTGAAGAGGTGCGACGCCACGTAGAGCTTTTGGGTTGTCTCATCCCAGAGCACATCCGCTTTTGAGGAGGGACGATCGTCCAGAACCGTGCCGGTGTCCACCCAGCTCTGCGCGGTCAAGTCCAGGCGATAGATGTGGTAGGCCTGGGCCGTGTCGTTGCACAGGCTCCCCCACCAGAACCCATCATTGAACCACAATTTGCTCTCGGCCTTCTCCCCGGTCGGCGTGGTGTTGCAACTGCCGTTGGGCTGTCCGTAGGAGAAGTCGCGGTACCCGGCATTGGTCTCATGGTCGGCTTGAGCGGTCGGTATATTCAGGATCCAGAAGCCACTGACTATCATCAGGCTAACGGCGATGACAGTCCCGAGGCTGGCCCAGCGTCGCGTTGAGCGTAGGGAGCGAGGCGGTGTGTTCATTGGATGGATCTCCTTGTGAGAACGGTGTAGGGTGAGCAGAGCGTTTTGCTGGATGCTTGCCTCGGACGGTCTCGTTGTCTTCACGAAACCGGTGCCCGTCTGGGATAGCTCATCGCCTTGTTCCGGACAGGTCGCGCCGGTGTCAGGTCCAAGGCCCCTCGTGGTCAGGTGCTTCTCTGACAGACGGTCATTTTGAGCGGTGCTCATCCTCCAAAAGCGTAGGGCGTGTTACGGCCGGATCTCGACGGCGATGACGG
>DOUV01000752.1 GCA_003520455.1 Chloroflexota bacterium
CCGCGCGCGCGCGGCTGCGCGGCCAGGTGGTCGGACTCTGCACCCTCCCGCGCCTCCTCCTCGCCCGACGCGAGGTTCTCCGTCACCCGGAAGTGAGCGATGACTACCTGGAACAAATCCTTCTCTTCAATTGACCAAAGCTCGGAGCCGCGCTACAATCCCAGCCGCGCGCCGCAACCCGGCGCGCGTGCGCTGCTGGGGAGGAAGACGATTAACGACGAGCGACCATTTTTGTCGGTGGTGGTACCGGCCTATAATGAAGCCCGCCGCGTGCCGAAGAATCTACGCCGCATTCTCGCGTACCTGCAGGAACAAGCCTACTCTTTCGAGGTGATCATCGTGGATGACGGGTCGACCGACCAGACCGTCGCGAGTGTGCGCGAGATAACCGAGAGCGACCCCAGAGTGCACCTGGTTGAAAACCCGCATTTCGGGAAGGGCTACACTGTGCGGACGGGGATGCTGGCCGCTACCGGTGAGATTGCACTCTTCAGCGACGCCGATCTGTCGGCTCCGATCGAGGAATTGGAGCGATTGTTGCCCTGGTTTGATCTGGGCTATGATGTGGTCATCGGCTCGCGCGAAGGAGGGGGCACACGCCAGCGTATCGGCGAGCCCTTCTACCGTCATCTGATGGGCCGACTGTTTAACCTCCTGGTCCAATTGCTGGCGGTGCGAGGAGTGCAGGACACTCAGTGCGGTTTCAAGGCGATGCGAGCCGAGGTGGCGCGCGATGTGTTTCCGCGCCTGCGACTTTACAATGGCTCCTCGGGACCGATCCGCGGCAGCATGGTTACCGCGTTCGACGTCGAACTACTCTTCCTCGCCCAGAAACGCGGCTACAAAATCAGAGAAGTCCCTGTCGAGTGGCATTACGGTACCGAAAGCAAGGTCAACCCGGTTCGAGATTCGTGGCGGAACTTCAAGGATGTGGCGACGGTTCGCTGGAACGACCTGCTCGGGCGCTACAACTGACACCCGCACGTGAGTACGAGAGGATGACCAAAACAACGAGCGCCTTGTCCTCGGCGCAGGTGCTCGCTTTTCGGCGACGTGAGCAGTTGGCGGTGCGACTGCTTGTTTCACTCTCCCCAGTCTGAGACCTACAATCTCTTCATCACGCTACCATTTGCGCACGGATTGCCAGGCCGAAGACGAACAGACCGATCAATCCCCAGTAGAGCATCTCTCGTCGGCCCGCCTCGCCGTGGGTGAAGGCAAACGTGGCCGGAAAGCTGATCACGGTTACAATCCCATAGAGGATATGGATCAGGCGGCTCGGACTGAGACCCTGGAGCCACAGAACGATACCTGATCCTGCCTGGACGAGGATCAAAACCTCAGCGATGACGACGGCGCCAAGGTAGCTCCCGTCGAGGCCCTCACCGCGGGCGTAGCGGACAAGGCCCCAAAGACCGAGGATCAAGGCGTAGATCATCACTGCCCGAGCCAGTGTGGCGTGTAGCATCAGTAGAGTCATGGCGCTTCTCGCAGGTGTGGCTGGGTCGCTCTTCGAGCGACCCGGGTTGTAATCATTGGAGTGCCGTAGCGGTCGCTCCCTTGACGTTGGTCCGAGAGCCAAAGGCAGGGAAAGCTGTGTTAGAACTCAAACTCTACCATGACATCTTTGATCGTACGCTACCGCCGCTGGAGCAACTCGAATTTCAGGCGGAAAGACGCCCAGATGCCGAGATCTTCCACATGCTGGGCTTAGCCTTTTTCCAGAAACTACAGTTTAGCCAGGCTGTTACCCAATTCTCACGCGCCATCGAACTGGATTCAAAGGCGTGGGAGCCGCGGCTCCACCGGGGATTGGCCTTGGTGATCATGGGCCAGTTTGAACCAGCACTCGCTGATTTTTCAGCCGTGTTGGATAGCCAGCCCGAGCAGTTCGAGGCGCTCTATAACCGTGGGCGTGTCTACTCGCGCCTGCGGGATGATGCGAGGGCGATTGCCGATCTCGAGGCTGCTGTGCGGCTTGATCCGCGCGAGGCCCGGCGGTTGCGCGTACCGGAGGTCCTGCGTGTCCTGCGCCGCCGCCAAAGCGGTCAAAGAGCGACAGTTCTGGACCATTTGCTGAACTGGATCGATCGATTGCGATCGTCGATGTTTTAGAGCCGGGCCTCGGCCTTTGGGTCAACGGAGGCAGTAGACTGCGGTCCGGCGAGTTGGCGATGGCGGCGATAGGAAACAAACTCTCGCGCAAGTACTCGGCTTCAGCCCGAGTGCTTGCGTTCAAGCGATGAGAACGTGTATGCCTGTGCTCCTGCTCGCCTGTGCAAGTGGAGATGTGCGGATGGCCTGCGTTAGCCTCCTGAAGCCGTCCGTTCTCGCATCGACGGCGTACACCGGTAACGGGCTTGCTGGGGCAGCGTGACTTGCAAGTGTGGAAATCGGACAGGACCCTCCCCAGAGCTACACCCTCCTTCGTTGAGTCGCGGAGACGCACAGGAAACTTCTCTGCCGGTATTCTACCGAGGGGCGCGAGCCCTGACAAGCGTCACACCCTTCTCGCCTGATGCACGGCCGCTTCAGACTCTCGGACACGATGGGGAGAACAGGGTCTGGAGTTTGGAGAGCTGCAAGGACCAAACGCGGGTGTTGGCGGAGACGAACAGGCATTCGGTGCCGCCCCCCGACGACTTTGGCGAAGTCCTCTAACATATGTAAAGAAGTGTATTGACAGACACGAACAGATATGCTAGAATGTCCAACATTCTAGAACATCTGTTCGTCACGCTAGACCCCAACGTAGTATGGGTTCGCGCCCAGGCACGATCAACCTTCCCCCTCCGTCGAGAGACGATATGTTCATCTTTCTATAAAAGTGGCGCGTACGCGCCACTTTTACAGAAAGAGAGATGCGCCATCCGCCGAGAGGTACAGGTGATTCAGAATATCTCTCTTCATTCTTCAGTCGAATTGTTGGACGGGCCAATGTATTGTGGCCTGTGCTACGCTTTTGTCCCCTAGAGCCGAATCTCGGGAATAAGACTTTCACGCTCGCAGGAGAGGTTTTGGGGATAGACTCCTCGTCGTCCCCGCCGCGCGGGCTAGAGAGGTACGACGTGGCCGTTTTGAACCCAACCATGGGTGGCGTCTCCCCCCTGCGCGGCCGCTCAGAAGGCAGTCGCGAGCAGGCGCGGCGCTACCATGATCAAGTGGAACAAGTCCTTCTCGACGTCGACGAGTTCGTCAGTTTCATCACGGATGTTGAGGGTCATACTTCGGCCCGTACGCTCGTTGCGTTCTGGGAAGGTGAGGCGCGCGCGCAGATCACCCTCCGAAGTCTCGGCCGCTTGCTCGGTCAGGACCTTGCCTCGGACCTGCGAGCGGTCGAGGAGAGCCTCGATTCCTCCACATCGTATCCTCTTCCCGATTTTAACGAGACCGTCACACCCCATTTGTTCAGTCTCATCGATGGGATTGAACCGGCGGAGATGATCGTCGCCGATGGACGCGAGGGCGCTGAGCAGTATCACTACGCCTGTGAGCTACGGACGGCACTCCTTCAATACGTCCTGGGTGTCATCAACGAGCGTTACCAGGTTCCTAAGTTTCAAAACCTTCTCCAAGCCTCGCAGTGGATTGATGCGTTCTCGAGCATTCTCCAGGAGGCGGATGCGGTCGTCGATGGGACCTATCAGCTTCTCCGTGACGAGGCACTGGCCGTCCAGAGCTACCTGGATCGGCAGCGGGCGCAGCTTGAACGACTCGATCGCGAGACACGATCAAGGGATGTCCTGATCCGCCGACTGGGGTGGCGCGAGCAACTGGCGGCGGCCGAGGAGCACATCATCAACTTCCTGGCCGACCGCGCCGAGAGCGTTGAACGGATCACATTCGAGCGGATTGCAGCCGACAAATCTCCAGGCGCGGTCGAAATGCTGGCAGTGCATACCGCCCGCCGCGCGCCAAAGCTTGGGCTGCTCCTGCTTGGCCTGGCCAGTGCCGCCACAGGTGTTGCCGGCTTCAAAGCAACTGGTCGGCCGCTGCCGACGATCGGTGGCCTTGAGATTCCCACACCGATTCGTGGGCAAGCCAGCGAGCAAGAGACGGCGCGGCAGGTGGCACTGGGACGCCAAAAGACGTCGTTCGGTGTAGTCCCGCGGCAGTTTGTTGAGTTGACTGCGCCTGCGGCCGCGGCGGAAGCAGATTCAGCTTCTTCGAAGGCGGAAGCGATCACGGTTCAACCGGCCGCAGACGGTAAAGACAAAACGGCCTCCGTTCAGCCGGGGAGCCGCGCGGGCGATGCGGTCAGCCGCTTCTTCAACGATCTCTCCGGCTCGAAGGGCCGTCAGGAGCTCACCATCAAGGAGAGCTCGACGCTCAATCGGGTCTTGACCGAGCTCGAGCGCTTCGGGTACCCGAAGCGCGACGTTCTCGATCTTCTCGGCCTTTCAGACGCCAGTGCTCTTCGCGCACCGGTTTCGGTCGGGGTTCGGATGAGTCAGGGCCAGCGACTCCTCCTCTTCCCACCCCAGCGGACCACCGACTCGTCTGTCGCGACGCCAGTTATTCGCCCGGCCTATACCATCCAGAAGGGCGATACACTCTTCGCGATTGCTCGGGCGTTTGGTATCTCGCTCGACACGCTTGTTGAGAGCAATCCTCAGTTCAAGAATCCGGATCGGATCGAGATCGGGCAGACGGTCATCATTCCAGGCCCAACCTGGGCCGAGGCGCAACGCAACCAGCCTTTGATCCGGTGGGGCGACCAATTGAACCGAATTGGTGAATTGCTCGGTGTGGCGCCCGAAACACTGGCGAGCCTGAACAACATCGCTCAGCCGGATCAGTGGATCTACGATGGGCGCCCATTGGTACTGCCCGTCGATGTCGTCGCTCCCGAGCACGCCCAGGCTCTGTTGGTGTCGCGTCGTGGGCAGGGTGCGGCGGCAAGTGCGGAGGAGGAGACCGAGAAGGCACCAGCGGTCGTAGTCACGGCTGAGGTTCGCTCAGGGGCTCAGTCAACGGCCGGGTCGGCGCCTCCTGCGGCGCCGTCTTCAACGGCGAGTTCACCGGCGACATCGGTCTCCGCCCTGGTTCCTGACGAGGTCTTCCGCGTGCACGTTGCCAGGCCGGGTGATAGCCTGGTGTCACTCGCCGAAGCGTTCGATACCACGGTCAAGCAGATCATGTCTGATAATGGCCTGTCGGGCGATCAGCTTGTGCCGGGACAGACCCTGCTGATTCGCGGCTCGCGCCACCAGCGACCTCCTGCCGCCCGTATCTTCGATGCAACCGCCAGTGGTCGGACGGAGACGCTGTCTTCCGAGACGGGCAGTGGAGGGGTGAATCTGGTAGCACCGATCGATAGCGCCGACGTGACCAGCGGTGGCGGTTTGGGCGATCAGACTACCGCGGGACGCGAGCTTCCCCCGCCGACCGCTTCCGGGTTTGGCGTCCTGGGGAGCAACAGTGGCGAGAGTTCGTCGACGCTGCGGGTGCAGGGAGCAGATCTCGTGGCGCAGTACGGGGGGCAGACCTGGCCGAGTCTGGAGGCGATGCCGGCGGAGGTGCGCCGCTACTTCGTGGCGACGCTCGACGAGGTCGCCGCCTTCTTCAACGTCCGCCCGGAGGATATCGCCGGGATCCTGCGGGCCGAACAGAACAACCGCGGCTGGACGCTGCACGAGCCGGGGGTCTCCACGGCGGGAGCCCGCGGGGTGGCCCAGGTGGTGGCGCGCACCTGGAACGGCTGGAGCAACCCGCGCCGCGACGGCCCC
>DOUV01000754.1 GCA_003520455.1 Chloroflexota bacterium
GGGCGCTCGTCGTGCTCTCCTCCGATGCCGGCGAGGGTCGGTGGATGGACGCGTTCCGGACGAATGGGCTCAGCCCCCGAATATTCCGCCAACGCGACCTGATCAACGAAACGATCACTGTGTACGAAGTGAGGCGCGGCGATGATCATCCTCTATAATCCCCAGAGCAATGCCGGCCGCAAGTGCATCTTGCCGATGTCGCTCCTGGCCCTCGGAGCGTTGCTGGAGGGTCAGCACGACTACATCCTCGTGGACGGCAACATCGAGACCGATCCGTTGGCGCGGCTAGACGAACTGATCCGCACATACGGCGCGCGCGTCCTGGGGGTGACGGTGATGCCAGGACCTCAGCTCACCCAGGCGGTGCCGCTCTGTCGCGAGCTGAAGGCCCGCCATCCCGGGCTCATTATCGTCTGGGGCGGCTATTTCCCCACCCAGCACTTCGACGTCTGCCTGCGGGCACCCTACGTCGACTACGTCGTGCGCGGCCACGGGGAGTTTGCCTTCAAGGCGCTCGTCGATGCCATCGCCGGTGGCGACACCCCGGCGGCGAGGGCTGGGCTGGTTGAACGTTCAAGGGCGAACGTTGAAGGTTCGGCGACCGAATACGAACCTTCAACCTTTCACCCTCAACCTTCCAACGCGCAACCGCCAATCGGCGTGGCGCCGATTCCTCACCCGGACCACCTGCCCGACTTCCCCTACCACCGCGTCGATATGCCGCGCTACCTGCGGCGCACCTTCCTGGGCCAGCGCACTGCGGCGCACCACTCCAGCTACGGCTGCCCGTTTCTCTGTAACTTCTGCGCGGTGGTCAACATGGTCAACGGACGCTGGCTGGCCCAGTCGGCCGAGCGCACGGCCCGGGTCGTGCGCCACCTCGTCCAGGCCTACGGCGCCGACGCCGTGGAATTCTTCGACAACAACTTTTTCGTCCACGAGGCTCGGACTGCGGAGTTTGCCGAGCGCATCCGCGACCTGCGCATCGGCTGGTGGGGCGAGGCGCGGATCGATACTCTGCTTAAATACTCCGACCGCACCTGGCGGCTGATGGCAGAGAGTGGCCTGCGGATGGCCTTTATGGGCGCCGAGTCGGGCTCGGACGAGACACTGCGGCGGATGAACAAGGGCGGCACCGCCCGCGCCGAGAAGACGCTCGAAATCGCCGCGAGGATGAAGCAGTACGGGATCGTGCCCGAGTTCTCGTTCGTGCTGGGTAATCCACCGGAGCCGGAGGCCGATATCCGTACGACGGTCGAGTTCATCCGCACGGTCAAGCGGGTCAACCCGGCCAGCGAGATCATCATGTACATGTACACTCCGGTGCCGCTGGCGGGTGAGCTGTACGAGCAGGCCAGGGCGGAAGGCTTTCACTTCCCTGAGACGCTGGAGGCGTGGGTCAGCCCCGAGTGGTACGAGTTCTCCCAACGGCGCAGCACAGGCATGCCCTGGCTCAAGGACCCGCTCCGGCGCAGCCTGCACGACTTCGAGCGCGTGCTCAACGCCTACTACCCGACCGCGACCGATCCCAAGTTGACCCGCAGCTGGCGTTGGTTGCTCAAAACCGTGAGCGCCTGGCGCTACCACCTGCGCTTCTACAGCTACCCGCTGGAGCTTCGCGTCCTCCACAAATTCCTGGCCTACCAGCGACCGGAAACATCGGGCTTTTGAGCGCTGGTGTTCCGACGAACGAGATCCTTTATGGTATCCCGATCGATTCTCGACCGCCACCGGCTGAACCGCCTCAGTCGCCGGCTCGCCACCCGTCTGCTGGGCGATGACGTGGCGCGCGGCGACGGGCACTGCCGGTTGCCGCCAGAGTGGTTGGTGCTCGGCATCAACAACTTCTGCAACCTGAAGTGCAAGATGTGTGATGTGGGGCTGGGCGACAGTGCCACCGTCTTCTGGGCCAACCTGATCGGCGATCACCCCCAGAATATGACGCTCGACATGCTGAACGAGATCCTGAGACAGGCCAGCGCATTTCGGCCGCGCCCGCAGGTGGGACTCGCGTTCACCGAGCCGCTTATCCACCACCAAATTCTCGATTTCTGCCGGGCTATCGTCGAGCGCGGCTTCTACTGCCAGATCACGAGCAATGGGACGATGTTACCGCGCCTGGCCGAGCAGCTTGTGGAGGTCGGTGTGGATGAACTGGTTATCTCCGTCGACGGTCCGCCCGCCGTGCACGACCGTATTCGTGGAAAAGTCGGCACCTTCGCAAAGCTCTATCAGGGTGTCGAGAGCCTGAACGCCGCCAGGGAGCGTCTCAAGCGAACTCACCCAAAGGTGCGCTTCTCGTTCACCATCACCGACGAGAACTACGCCCACGTCCTCGACTTCGTCCAGGCGGTCGAGCCGCTCCGGCCGGCCGGGATCAACATCTCCCAGCTCAATTTCATCAGCGACGAGATGGCCGCCGCTCACAACGCTCGCTACGGCGGTGATCTGGCCGTCGTACGGTCGAACCTCGGCACGATGGAGCCCGCGGCGTTCGAGACGAACATCGTCTGGGCCGAACTCGAACGCGTGCGTGCCTACGCTTCAGAGCGGGGACCGGCGTTGCCTGCACTGGCGATCACCCCCAACGTCACCGAGCCCCGCGGCCTCGAGACCTACTACCGCGAGCCGCTGACCTTCGTCGGCGGACGCACCTGCACCGACCCCTGGCGGTTGATGATGATCAAGACCGATGGCACCGTCATTCCCGCCCACGGGCGGTGCTACAACTTCCCGGTCGGCAAAATCACCGAGCAGTCGCTGCCTGCCATCTGGAATAGTCCCCGCTTCATCGAGTTCCGCCGGACGCTGCGAGCGGCCGGTGGCACGCTCCCCGCCTGCTCGCGCTGCTGCGGGATCATCGGCAAGCCGGTGCGTGAAACGTGAAACCGGGATCCGTAATGCGGAAGAAGGCAACCGGGCGCACTATTCAGAGCCGGCACCTGGTCTGGCCGAAGGGGTTGTGATGTCGGCCGTGCCCGTTCAAGCTGCCGGCTCGACCTGGACCGTCCGCCCCTCGCAGGCGGGAGACGAATCCCAACTCGCGGCCCTCTTTGCGGCGGTGTTCGGCCAACCGATGACCGAGGCGCAGTGGCGCTGGAAGCTGTGCAGCCAGCCGTCGCCCGTCCCCAATTCGTGGGTAGCGGAGGCCGGCGGACGGATCACCGGGCACTACGGCGGGATGCCGATGCGCTACCGGCTCGATGGGTGCGAGGTGCTGGTGATGCACGGCTGCAACGCTATGACTGCCGCCGATTCTCGTCGCCAGGGTATCTTGAGCGCCGTGCACGGCCGGGCGAACGAGGTCTGGAAGCAGGCCGGCATCCCCTTCCAGACCGGACTGCACTACGGCGGCTGGGGCTCGCGACGCGAATTCCTGGGCTGGGTGCCGCTCTTCAAGCTCGTCTGGGTGAATCAGCCTCTCCGGCCTTTCCGCCGGGCAGCGCGCCGGGCAACTCTGCCCGGCCGTCCACTCCAGCCGCTCGATGCGCTCTGGCGGGAGTTCTGGGATCGCCGGCTCGCGATGACGCGGGGCGACCCTCGCGGGGTGCCGGTGACGATTCGCGAGGTGGCGGAGGCCGGCCGGGAGTTTGACATCCTGTGGGCCGCGGCCGGCCGGAGCTACGCTAACGTAGCGGTACGTGATCGCGCGTGGGTCGAGCGGCGCTACTTCGCCGCGCCGGACCACGGCTACCGCGTGCTTCTCGCCGAACGCGGCGGCGCACCGGCAGGCTACCTGGTGTATCGGGTCGGCCACATCGGCACGGTGTCCGACACCGGCTGGATCGCCGATCTCTTCGCGGCCCCGGAGGCAACAGCGGTGCGCCGGGCGCTGCTGCGCCGCGCCCTGGCCGAG
>DOUV01000379.1:0-311 GCA_003520455.1 Chloroflexota bacterium
ACCTGCAACTCACATGGCGAAATATCTTCAAAACTTACTCCCGTCGCTTCCATCCTACCAGGCTTACGGCTCCAACCCTACCGATCTCACGATCACAACGCTGACCAGCGACTCGCGCCAGGTGCAACCTGGTGCGTTGTTCGTCGCCTACCGCGGGGTTCATCACGACCTCCATCGCTTTGTCCCCGACGCCATCACGCGGGGCGCCGCCGCCGTCGTCGTCGAGCAACTTCCGGTTGAGCCGTTCGGCGGGCCGGTCATCGTCGTGCCCAACGGGCGTGAGGCTCTCGGCTGGCTGGCGGCGGCCTGGT
>DOUV01000379.1:329-2929 GCA_003520455.1 Chloroflexota bacterium
CCTGGTACGATCATCCCTCACACGAGCTCCGCGTCATCGGTGTCACCGGCACCGACGGCAAGACGACCACCGCCAGTCTGGTGGCCAGTATCCTGAGCGCCATGGGCCGGCCCCACGGGCTCGTCAGCACCATCGCGGCCCGCATCGGCTCCGCCGAGCTCGACACGGGCTTCCACACCACGACTCCCAACGCCGTCCCACTGCAAGGGTACCTGCGAGAGATGGTGATCCAGGGAGCGCTCTACGCTGTCCTCGAGACGACCTCACACAGCCTCTCCCAGGGACGCGTGGCCGGGGTCGCCTTTGACGTGGCCGTGATTACCAATATCACCCACGAGCATCTCGACGAGCATGGCACGATCGAGGCCTACCGGGCCTCCAAACGGCGCCTCTTCGAGCAACTCACCAAGAGCGTGCGAAAGCCCGACACCCCCAAGGTCGCCGTCCTCAACGCCGACGATAGCAGCGTCGCCATGCTCAAGGCGGTCCCGGCCGATATCCAACTCAGCTATGGGATCGACCAACCCGCCGACGTGCGCGCCCGCGATATTCGCTATGGCAACGACGGCACCCGACTGGTGGCCGAGACCCCCATCGGGCCGATCGAGATCTTTTCGCCGCTGCTCGGCCCTTTCAACGTCAGCAACATTCTGGCAGCGACGGCCACCGCCATCAGCCAGGGCGCCGACCGGGCCCAGGTCGAGGCCGGCATCGCCGCACTGACCCGCCTCCGCGGTCGCATGGATGCGGTAGACTTAGGGCAAGAGTTCCTGGCGCTGGTCGACTTTGCCCATACACCCAATGCGCTCCAACGCGCACTGGAGGCCGCCCGGACCATGACGCCGCCTCCCGGCCGCGTGATCGTCGTCTTTGGCTGCGCCGGCCTGCGCGACGTCCAGAAGCGACCCTGGATGGGCGAGATCTCCGGTCGCCTGGCCGACCTCAGCGTGATTACCACCGAGGATCCGCGGACCGAGGACCTCGATCAGATTATGGAGCAGATTGCCGCCGGGGCGCGCCGCGCTGGCGCAGTGGAAGATGAAACCTACGTCAAAATTGCGGACCGGGCCGCGGCCATCGATTGGGCGATCCAACAGGCCCGCCCGGGCGACACCGTCATCGCCTGCGGCAAGGGCCACGAGCAGTCGATGTGCTTCGGTGAGACCGAATATCCCTGGAGTGAGCACGAGGTGATGGCGGCCGCTATCGCGCGACGCAACGGTCAGTAGCGCATTGTCCCTTGTCAGGCGCACACGGCCCGACCGCATCCAACGGCTGACAACGGACAACGAACGATTGAGGACGTATGATTGCCAGTTTGGAGGGCACCCTCGTTGCCAGGGGCAACGACTTTATCATTGTCAACTGCAACGGCGTCGGCTACCGCGTCAAGGTTTCTCGGCCATTGTTGGCCACCTGTGGCCAGCCAGGCGACCCCATCACCCTCTTTACGCACCTGGCCGTGCGCGAGAACGAGATGACTCTCTACGGTCTGCGCACGCTCGAGGAGTTGGGACTTTTCGAGTTGCTGCTGGAGGTCAGCGGCGTCGGCCCCAAAGCCGGGCTGGCGCTGATCAGCGCGCTCGACCCGAGCACCATCGCCACGGCCATCGCGAGCGAACAGCCTGAGTTGCTGACACGGGTGCCTGGCATCGGCAAGCGTACCGCCGAGCGCATCGTGCTCGACCTCAAGAGTAAGATCGGCCCCTTTGCCATCGGCCTCGCACCCGCCACCACCGCCAACGACGCCGATGCGATCTCGGCGCTGACCGCACTGGGCTACTCCGTCACCGAGGCACAGAAAGCCCTCAGCGGCCTCGATCCGAGCCTGGACCTCGAGGCCAGGCTCTTCCAGGCGCTGCAGCGGCTGAGTGAATGATCTGGGCTCCCCGGCAGGCAGCGGTTATGATGGGAAGACAAGCGGCGTCTCAGCGCTCCTCCTCCACCGCGCCACTACGGGCGTAGTCGATGATCATCAGATCCACCACCTGCTCGACCGGTGCCCGGTCATCGGTGAAGATCGGGCCCTGGCGCGGCGCCTCCCCCAGATGGCCCTGGGTTCGCCGGGCGAGGGATGCCAACGTGGGGTCGGCCAGCGCCGCCAGGTTGGCACGCACCTCGGGTAGCGTCACCGGCTGGTTGGTGCCGATGACCAGACTGTTGTAGCTGTCGTCCACATCGAGGACGAAGACGCCAGGGAAGACCTGGCGCATGGTGGCCGAGAGGGCGTTGACCAGGCGCCAGTCGTTGGGCGTGCGTCCGACGTTGATCGCGACGACACCGCGGGGAGTGAGATGATCGCGCGCCAACCGGAAGAACTCGACCGTCGTGAGGTGGAAGGGGATATAGGGTTGGCGGTAGGCATCGACGGCGATGACGTCGTACCGCGTGGGGGTGAGTGTCAACCACGTGCGGCCATCGGCGACGATGGTGTGCAGGTGGCGAAGCTGATCCATGTCGAAGAAGCGGCGGCCGACCGCCAGAATCTCAGGATCAATCTCAACCCCGTCCACCGGATCATCGCCGTAGACCGCCTGGATGCTACGGGCGGTGGAGCCGGCCGCGAGCCCGATGATCGCCCAGCGCCGCCGCGCCCCGGC
>DOUV01000908.1 GCA_003520455.1 Chloroflexota bacterium
CTTGACCGATGTTCTAGTGGGTCACTTGGCACGATCATTGCCATAAGTGTCCCGAACAGTTAGACTGGCGGGTAATCACGGCTGAGAGGAGCGCAGGATGACCCGCCATCAGATTGATCCGCTACGCACCCTTACCGATGAAGAGCGCGAGGTCTTGACGCACGTCAGCCGCTCGGGCAGCGAACCGGCCAGCCATGTCGCCTGAGCCACGGCCTTGTTGGCGGTGGCCGACGGCTTGAACTACCAAGAAGCAGCGCGTGCTGCCGGACGGCGCGCCGGTGATGCGGTGGCCCACCTGGTCGCTCGTTTCAAGCAAGAAGGCTTGGCGGCGCTGGCAGCCCGGCATGGCGGCGGCCCGCCGCCGACCTACGGCAGCGCCGAACGCGAGCGGATTCTCAGGGAAGCCCGCCGAACACCGGATCGGGAGCGAGACGGTACCGCGACTTGGTCTCTGACGACCGTGCAGCGGGCCTTGCGCCAAGCCGACCATGGCTTGGCGCAAGTCAGCACCTATCCGATTTGGCTTGGCCTGCACGAAGCTGGCTTCACCTGGCAGGCCAGCCAGACCTGGTGCGAGACCGACAAAGTCAAGCGTAAACGCAAAGCCGGAGTCGTGGAGGTCAGCGACCCAGATGCCGAGGCGCAAAAAAGCTGATCGAGCAAGCGTACCAGACGGGCGAAAAGCTCGGTTTGGCCGTTTGGACCACCGATCAAGCCGGGCCATTTCAGACAGTCCCGTCTCCGGGACATAGCTGGGAGCGCCAAGGGCATCCTCCGCGCCAGCCGCAGGAGTACATTCGTCATGGCAGCGCCAAGTTGTTAACGTTGTTCCATCCGGCCGACGGTGCACTGCGCCCGAAAGGCATCACCAGTTGCACCACTGCTGGCCTGCAGGGCTGGCTGAAGCAGGAGTTGAGCGATATCCTGGCGACGCGACCCAAGCCCGTCACGGCGCCGACAGCCGAAGCCCTCACAGCCGTTTGGACAACCTGGACCACCGGGCTGACCAACTACCCGCACTTGCCAGCCGAACCGGCAGAGGCCCGGATGCTGCTGAGCCTGGACAACCTGGCCGGGCATTTAACACCGGCCGTTGTGCGCTGGCTCTTCGACCACGGCATCATCCCGCTCTACACGCCTTTGGGCGGGTCCTGGTTGTACATGGCCGAGTCCATCCCACGGATCATCGAGCGCCGGGCGCGGGAGGGCCAGCACCCCCAGCGCCCGGCCGAGATTATCGTTCGCACCCCTGCTCAATGGCCTCGCGCATCAACTGAGCGTCATCTGGAGAAATTCCGCCTGCAAAACTCAGAAGTTGCTGTCCAGGAACGCCGCGAGGGGTAGAGACTGCCAACGCGCGTGTGAACTCCAAGACGCGCCACTGCAATTCTTGCGGTAGGTCTCTTAGCTGCTCAATCACCTTATCGATAATTGGCGTCTCCATTTTGGCCTCCTGCTACCCATCTGCTACCGGTAATTATAGGCGAATTGCAGATCGCCTGAAAGCCGCGCAACGCCACGCATCAGCCGCCCGCGCGGGTGTGGGCGAGTCGCTGGATGAGCCGACAGTTGTGCGAGTGAATGTGGCCTATCCCCACCGGGCACAGCGCGGGTCGGCTGCATGCCGTGTGTGCGACCTGTTCGCTCGAAACCGCCGTCCACAAGACGACGGGGGCTGAGCGGCAAAGGTCGAAAGACTTTTGTAACTGTGTGTCTATGGAGGTGCGATGATACCAAGTTCATCAACTCCTACCCCCCAGATGGACGGAGAGACAGCACCTGCCCCTGGCGTGCGCCTGGTCCTCAAGCGTCAGAAGCGGGCAGGAAAGGCCGGTCATACCGAACCGGACGGCGTGACCCGGCTGAGCAGGTGACTATGGATAACGCAAGTGAAGGTGCGTTGAGGCGTCGTCATGGAGACCCAGCCAACACCGGTTACCAGGCTGGCCCAAAACGGGAATGGTCTCAGGCCAGGCGGACACAACGTCGTCTGGCGTCCATCCACACGAGACCCGGCGTAAAGCACCATCCTACGGTCACGGAAAATGGACACACGGAACAGGGGAACCCGCCGGCAGCTCTCGGTGGTCGCCGATACACCGAGCAGGCAACCAGGGCAACATCTGTGCTTGCTTCGATCGGATCGACCATACCGTCGTGTTGAACATCCTGGGCGAGAAAATCTACGACAACCGCTTCATCCGACTGATGAGCCATCTACTAACGCTTCTCTGCTGGCAGAACTGGCTTGTATCGACTCGAAGACGATCTTGTAGTTGAAGATGAGTTTCTTACGAGAAGTGGTAAGTTGGCTCCGAGCCAAACGGGCCAGCACTTCATCACAAATGTCGGCAGGAACACGTGATGCCCTGAGAACCTCCTCTGCCGTAGTGAGCATATCCTCTAGGGAAACTGATTCTCTGAACGCATTGAAACTGTTCTCTCGACCTTCGACCCCTGTGTTTCGTGCGCGTGCCGCTTGACCGGAGTAGTGAATTACGGAAATGAAGGGCCTTTGAAAGCCTCGTTTCTGGAGATACTTAGAAACAACTTTGCCAAGTGTGACGATGCCTGTATTTGGATCAGCGACAAGGTCTATCTCTTCCAGCAACGATGGATACCATCGGTCATACCGTTCCGCTCTGGCGAGGTCCGCCTGCTTGACGAGCATGGCGCCCTTGGACACATCGGTAATGTGGTAACGCTCGTTAGGCTTGCAAAGATATCGGCCTGCGCAGAAGTGAAGGATGAAGTCTTCTATTGAGAAAAGAAAATTCCGGAATCCGGCCTCTACTTTCGATTTTGCTTCGTCTGCAGAACGAGCCCACCGGCCCAATGACGGCTCCATACAAATCAGAACATACCGGACAGGGCCTTCTGGTTCGGGGTTCGGGAGAAAGACGTCACCCTCGGACTCGGCAAGCGCCCTCATCCTTTCTTCAAGCTCTCGGTACGCGGCATGGAAGCTTTCGTCGATTTGCATGACTCCGCCCGCCTAACGCCTCGCCGCTCACCTGCGGGCGCCGCAGGCGACCGTCAGGCGCAGCGGCTGGTTAGGCGCGGGAATAACAGCAACTTTGGATCTCCCTCCAGCCTGTACGACGCGGGCACCCCTACACAGTCGGCTTGATGTTCTGGTTGTGGTGGAAGACGTTGTCGGGGTCGTACGTGGTCTTCACGTCTACCAGCCGGTCGTAGACGGAGTCGCCGTACGCCTCGCGGACCCGGTCGGGGTCTTCGTCGCCGCCGAGGAAGTTGACGTACACGCCTTCGCGGAAGTGGCCGAGGGCGGCGAAGAACCCCCTCGACCAAGCGGTGTCCCGGTCGCCGAAGTCCTCGCCGGGCCGCCACACAGCATCGAGGGTGATCGCGTGCGACGCCTGCCGGTTGCCGAACGCCGTCCCGCCCTCGGCCACTCGGCTCACCGCCCCCTTCAGATGGAACATCGCCACGTACGACCGTGGCGACGAGCACGAGAACGCGTGCTCGACGAGCACGTCGATGAGATCGTCGCGCAGCTCGGGGAGGTAGGTGGACTTCCAGTAGTAGTTCCAACCGTGGACGACGGTCGAGTCGATCGCGCTCTGGAATCCCACGTACGGCGCGGGCCCGACCAGGTCGAGGAGGGGAGTCCGGGATACGCGGAGCGGGTGGAGCCTCCGCTCACCGTCCTCGATCGGCCCGGCGTAGCAGGTGCCGATCATCACCACCGGGCGCCAGTGCAGATCCTCGGGGATGACCGGTAGCGGTGGCGCGGCGCCGAACCTCACGACCGTGCCGAGCTCGTCGGGAGCGTCGCGGACGAAGTCGCGGTAGAAGCGGAGAACCTCCCTGGTGTCGCTCGCGTCCCAGAGGATGGGCCCGGCCAGGACCGTAGGCCCGACGGAGTGGAGGCGGAACTCGAACGAGGTGACCACGCCGAAGTTGCCGCCGCCGCCTCGCAACGCCCAAAACAGGTCGGGGTGCTCATCCTCGGACGCGCGCAGCCGCTCGCCGTCGGCCGTCACGACGTCGACGGCGAGGAGGTTGTCGACCGTGAGGCCGTGCTTGCGCATCAGCCAGCCGATGCCACCGCCGAGGGTGAGCCCGGCGACGCCGGTGTGGCTCACGATTCCGCCGGTCGTGGCGAGACCGTGCGCCTGCGTCTCGTGATCGACGTCGCCCCACAGCGCACCACCCTGCACCCAGGCCCTGCGGTCGGCGGGATCGACCCGCACGGCCCGCATCGCCGAGAGGTCAATGACCATCCCGTCGTCGCAAACGGCGGTGCCCGCTACGTTGTGGCCTCCGCCCCGTATGGCGATCTCCAGATCGTGGTCGCGGGCGAAACGCACGGCCGCGACCACGTCGGCCGTCCCGATGCATCGGGCGATCAGGCGCGGGCGCCGGTCGATCATGGCGTTCCAGACCTGGCGCACCTCGTCGTAGTCCGCGTCGCCAGGAAGAATCACCTCCCCCCGGAGGTGCGCTTTCAACTCGTCGATCGTTGCTGCGTGTAACTGCTTCATGCTTGCCTCCTTTGTTTGCCCCTACGGCCAAGCTCAGCTGCGGACAACCCGCTGGTCTTGAGCGGGGTTAGTTGCCAGAGTCCGGCGGTTAGCAACAGACCCGAACCCAGAAAGCTGCTTGTCGAAATCATCATGGCGGAGCGATGTTCTGGTTGATGTGGAAGAGGTTGTCCGGGTCATAGGTCGCCTTCACCGCCGCGAGCCGCTCGTAGTTGGCACCATAGTTTGCAGCCGCACGGTGGTCGTCGTCGCTGGACATGAAGTTGACGTAGCCTCCATCGCTGCCCGAGTGGGGATGAATGGCCGCGTAGTAGTCCTTCACCCACTCGATGTTGGCCTCGTTGTCGGCTGGGTCGTCCCAGATTCCCACGATCACCGGGGAAAAGTTCTTGTCTCGGTGTCCGAAAGCGGTCTCGTCGGCGCCGACCCGTTGCGCCGCACCATTGATCGGATGGAGATGCATGCTCGAGCTGATGTGCGGTGTCTTCTTGCCATGCTCGATGTGAGCCGCGATTGCCTCGTCGGTGAGCTCGGTGATGAAATCCGCTTTCCAGTAATGCTGCATGCCTTTTGGGACCAGACCGTCGAAGGCGCTCTGCAGGGCCGGAAACGGCATGACTTCGACCTGCTCCGCTTTCACTTCGGCAACATCGTGTAGTGGCCGGAGCACGTGCTCGGCTTCCTCATGCGGACCGTTCCAGCACGTGACCAGTACACAGAACAGATCCCCGAACCGGTCCTCCGGGATAAACGGCAGGGGAGGAGCTATCTGCCAGCCGAAAAAGCATCCGAGCTGTTCGGGCGCTCGGGCTATGAATTCGCGGTAGCACTCCAGGACCGCCGCGGCATCGTCGAACTCGTAGAACAACGGGCCGCCGACGACGTCGCCGACCTCGTGGAGCTGAAACTCGAAACTGGTGACGACACCGAAGTTGCCGCCGCCGCCGCGCAAGGCCCAGAACAAGTCCTCGTTCTGGTAATCGCTCGCGGTCACCTGCCGACCATCGGCGAGAACGACGTCGGCCGACAGCAGGTTGTCGATGGAGAGCCCGACGCCGCGGGTCAGGTAGCCGATGCCGCCGCCCAGCGTCAGGCCGCCCACCCCGGTCGTCGAGATGATCCCGCCGGGCGCTGTCAGGCCGAAGGGGTAGGTCGCATGGTCGACATCACCCCACGTCGCGCCGCCGCCGACCTGAGCGACCTTCTTGACCGGGTCGACCCGAACGTTTTTCATCCTCGACAGGTCGATGACCAGACCGTCGTCCACCGTGCCGAATCCGGGCACGCTGTGGCCCCCGCCACGAATTGCCAGGTCGAGGCCGCCGTCGCGGCCCGCAGCGACCGCGGCCATCACGTCGGCCGAATCCACGCACTGGATGACGGCGCGGGGTTTGCGGTCGTGCATGGCATTGTAGACAGCGCGAGCGTCGTCGTAGTCAGAATCCGACGGGGTGATGACGCGACCCCGTACCGTTTGGGTCAGCGCCGCGATCATGTTGTTCATTGGGTGCTCCTCTCTCGGTTTCACCAGACACGTGCCGAGGATACACCCTCAGGCGTTCCCGAAGCGTTCCCTCCTAACCCGGCTCGCTCAGCAGGGCCGATGCGGCACGGAACGTCGGGAGATCGTGGCCCGACGGAATGGTGGCGACGAGGTCGCCGAGTTGCTCACGCACTGACTGATCGGGAAATCGACTGGCGAGGGAGTGAAGCGCCCGAAGCTCCAACCAGGCCGCCCCTTGGGCGGAGGCGATCTCGACGGCACGGCGCAGAGAAGCGGCGGCGGCTTCCGTTTCCCCGCTGCGATAAGCCAGCTCACCGTCGACTCGCCACAGCTCGGCCTCGAGATAGCGCTGGTTGCACCTGTGTGACCACGAGAGCCCCTCGCGGGTGGCGGCTCGTCCCAGGTGGAACTCGCCGGCCATGCCGCGAGCCCGGGCGAGGAGAAGGAGTGTGTAGGTCAGGTGGAGGGTCTCGCCTTCTGCACGCGAGCGCGCTACCGACTGCACGATCTTCTCGATGCCGTCGAGCGATCCCTCGCAGACGTCCAGCCAGCCCCGAATGGCCTCCAGGACGACTATGAGGTAGGGCTCTGAAAGACGCTGCCACAGAAGCTCGGCGTCGCCGCGGAGCTCGGCGAGGCGGGCGAGATCTTCGGATTCGGCTGCGATGATCGCGGCGTAGGTGATGACGTACCCTAACGTCATCAGATGATCGAGATCGACGGCGATCTCAAGTGCAGATCGAGCTGTCTCGTCTGCCCGGCCGGCGTCTCCGGCCCACAGCTCGATCCACGCTAGCCGGACGAGGCAAACCGCCTTCGGGTCCTGGGCGTACAGCGCCAGATGCTCGTCGCGATGGGATACGTGATAGGCTTCAATAGCGCCATCGAGATAGTCGCGGGCTCTGGCGAGATCGCCCCGCCAGAACGCGCTCACGCCCAGGAGATATCGGCCCTCTGTCCCGGCGATCGGATCCTGACTCTCGTCGTCAAGGAGGGCCTGGCCGAGTTCACTGCAATCGTCGAAGCGGCAGCCCTGCAGCCGGGCGAGGCCGAGACCGCGGAGAATGGGTGCGTCCACGGGTCGGTGGAGCTTGCGGCAAAGCGAGAGGGCCCGTTCGTAGAGTCGGTGCGCACTGTTGGAGCCGTAGCCCTCGAGGGCCACGAGGGGTGATCCCAGAGCGATCCGGAGGTCGAGCTCGAGCGCATCGCGGCCGGGCGACTTTGGCAGGTCGGCGAGCAGTGAGAGCGCTCGCCGAAACATGGTGACCGCTTCATCGAGGGCCGACACCGCTACCGCTCGGGCGCCCGCCACACGGTAGGCATCGATGGCCGGTTCGATCATGCCGGCCTGGTCGTAGTGTGCGGCCAGCTGCGGGCTGGCCGCTTCGATGTCTTTGTGGCGCTCGACCGCGATCGCCTCGGCGACGGCCCGGTGGAGTTCGCGTCGACGAGCGGGACTGATCATCTCAAGGGCAACCGCCCGAAGCTTGTCGTGACTGAAATCGTACGTGAGGCCCTGATCTCGGATGATCCGTCGGCGCCAGAGTTCATCGACAAGGTCGACGAGGTCGTGCTCATCGATCCCGGTGGCCGAGACCATCAGGCCGATCGAGAAGGGCCGACCGATGACGGCCGCCAGCTCGGCGAGTCGTCGGGCGCCGTCAGTCAGTTGGCCCAGTCGGGCGCGCAGCACCGCCCGCATCGTCGGTGTGAGCACGGCCTGACTTCCATCAGGGGAGATCCCGGCTCGGAGAGCTTCGATGACGAAGAGTGGATTGCCTTCGGTCTCCCTCCAGAGTCGTGCCGCCAGGTTCGGGTCAAGCGTGTCTTCAGTGCGTAGCCGAGCAGCGAGCGTCGCAGTGGTGGCTTCGTCGAGTCGGTCGAGTGGCACGGTGGTCACTGCCTGGTCGTGGCCCAAGGCGTCGACGAGTCCAACGAGCGGATGATGCGCTGGGATCTCCTCTGAGCGGACAGTACCGACGATGAGCACCGGTGCCGTTTGTCCGGAACGGATAACGAAACCGATCAACTCAATGGTCTCGGTGTCACACCACTGCAAATCGTCGATGATCAAGAGGCGCGGGCGGTCGCCCACGACGATCGCCCGGCTCACCGCATCGAACAGACGGTGACGCTGGGCCACGTCGCGCGACTGGCTCGGTCCGGAGGGCTGGGACGCGTCGAAGAGCTCGGGCATGAGGCGAGCGAGCTCGGCCCTCCACACCGTGTCGAGCGTGTCGATCTGGCTCCGAATCGCATCCGATCGGAGCAGGTCGACGACGGGACCCCACGGCGGTCTGCCCGCAGCCTCGTAAGCACGAGTCGATGCCACGACGTGTCCGTCCGCCCGGATGCGCCTGCCGAGCTCCCTTGCGAGACGGGACTTTCCTATCCCCGGTTCCCCGGTCACCAGCACGAGATGTGCCCCACCCTCCCGCGCGGCGTTCCAGGCCTCGCTGAGTCGACTCAGCTCCGAGTCGCGGCCCACGAAAGGCGATTCGCCGACGGGTGCCAGGTTCTCGCCTTGCGCTTCGCCGCGGATGATCGTGCCGGCGCGGAGCTGTCGGTACAGCGCCTCAACAGCCTCGCCTGGCGCCACTTCGAGGTCGCGCTCGAGCACGTCCGCGTACCGGTGGTAGGCGCGCAGCGCCGCGGCTCTATCGCCCAGCGCGAGATGTGCTTCCATCTGAATGCGAACGGCCGCTTCGTCGGTCGGCTCCAGGTCGATGATGCGTTGGGCATGCCTGATCGTGGCTTTGTGGTCGTCACGCCCTGCAGCCTCTTTTGTCAGCCGCACGAGGGCCCCATACGCCTCAGCTCGAAGTTTCGCTCGCTGGTCCAGGACCCAGTCGTCGTAACAAGCTGGAAGGAGATCGCCCGAATAGAGGCGTGCGGCGAGCTCGAAATCACCGGCTGCTATGGCATCGCGGAACCTCAGTACGTCGACCTCGCTCGGCCCAGTCGGAATCCACCGCACAGTCTCGTTGTCGATCTCGACGAACTCACCGATGTCGGGAAGGGAATGACGGAAGTCGTGGAGCAGCTTTCTGAGGTTGGTGCGCGCCTGAGGTTCGTTGGAGTCGGGCCAGAGCTCGAACGCGAGTCGTGAGCGGTGCTGCGGGCCTCTCCGTAACGCGATCAACGCCAGAAACCGTTGCAAGCGAAGAGAGTTGAAGGCGCGAAGACGGCGGCCGTCCAAGATGATCTCGACTACACCTAGCAGTCGGACCTCTAACCGCGCCGGCGGTTCGCCGCCGACCCCGCTCGTGTCACTCGGCATGTGGCTTCTCTGGTTGCCGTCCAGCTCTAAAAGTCCGCTGTCTCCCCTCGCCCGTGTCGATAAGAGCCGATCAGCAGGTTGATGAGTGTCGACTTCGAGGCTCCGGGCCGGAACCGCGGGATTGTGTTGTGGTGTTCACAGCCGGAGGTCGACCGCAAGAACTTGAAACACACCTGGCACGACTCCGCGATACCTGGCTACGCACCTGGCGGAAAAAGAGGCTCCGAATCCCTCTGACCTGCTCCGGCACGAAACTGTCATGATGTTTGACCTTCGTCGCCCTTTCGGGCATTGGGATACGCGTGTGTCCGCTGCCGCATAACGGATTAGAGGTAAGCTGCGCGCCCTGAGAGCGCGATGCTGTTCGTATCGTCGTTGATCTGACGGACGCAAGATGGCGTCGTATGGCTGCGCGTCTGCTTCACCGATTTGTCAGGCGGCGCCCTGCCGGTACGCGATAGCCCGCGGGCGGCGGAACAGCTGGACCCCCACCGCCAGGTACCAGATACTGACCGAAAGAAGAAGCGGAAACACCGTTGTCAGTCCACCGACGATACAAACGCCCGCGACGACGAAGCCGAGATAGGTCGTCGATCGGCTGAATTCACTGTTCCGCAAGACCGAGCTGGTTATCCCCACGCTCAGCCCGACCATTAACGCCATGAAGGGTGTCGCGACCTTGTCGATATACTGGTAGATCAGCTCAGCTTGGACCTCGTAGGCGGATTGAACGACCTCCGACGCGGTCGGATAGGCCGCGTAGCTGTAGGTCATCGCCCATTCGATGAGCCCGTCCTGCATGTCGAAGAGCATGACGAATGCTATTAACACCACTGCGAGCACGGGCCAGGAGCGATCGACCTGCCGAAGGGCAAGCATCAGGACCACGAAACCCGTTACCTGGCTCATGTCGACAATCACTGCCATGAAGGCGTTGAGCCGCGGGAGCACCGGTGTCACAATGATCTGATTCATGAGCGCCTGGCTCGAGTCGAGATATTCGCTCCGTGCGATCACGACCAGCAGCAATACGGTCAGGATCAGGTACCAAGTGCCCGCGACGAGGAAAGCAATGCCGCCCATGCGATACAAGGAACGCCAGCTTGCGTCTTCCGTCGCAGTCATTGGCTCAATGACTGAGGATACGTGGATCGGCAGTGGACGGCGGCGCAATGACCGAGCGTCGTAGCATTCACAACGATTCGACTCTTGTGAAAGTGTCTTAGCCGGCTAACGACCAAATTCACCCGCCGGCCGGCTCCCGCGAGTCCAGTTTCAGCAATCAGCACTTTGCAAACGTGCTGTACCGATCATCTTGGAGCCGAGATAGGCCGGTCGGGTGCAATGCCGTGTTGGGCCGGTATATACACTTATGAGGATACCTGATTCTGCGAGCGTAATGCGAATGTGAGCGATTACTAAAGAGGACTCTGATAGAACCAGGGTTTCATACAGAGTATGATGCGTAATTGCCTATCCATGAATCACAACGTGTTCCCGACTCAATTCGATAAAGTCGTAGTCTTCAAACGCGGTCACGATGTCATCAAAGTTCTCGGTGAGTAGGCGTTCTAACTCAGCGTTTGTAATATTACCGGTAGATATCAAGAGCAACTTATACGGCTGATTGTGAAGAATGAAAGAATTCACGAAATCCGAGTCTTTGGTTACGACAACGCGCCCTTCTTGTATCGAAATCTCGTCAATTTCCTGACCTTTCGTCCGATTACCGCGTGGAAGATCAAGTGTGTGAACCGCGTCATGTCCCAGATTACTCAGATAACGGGCGAAACGACGTGGCAATTGTGCGTCAATGAGAAACTTCATGCGACGGCGGTGTGTACGCGCTTGACCTGACTGAGGCGGGTTGCGAACACGAGGGCTGCAAAGATATCTTCACGCTCCAAATCCTCGTAGTCAGCAAGAATTTCGTCAATCGTCATGCCAGAACTCAGCAGTTCCAGCACCATTTCGACCGGATAGCGAAGGCCACGAATGCACGGTTTGCCGTGACAAATTTCTGGATCGATTGTAATACGATTCAAGAGCGTCTCTGGGGAACTGGACATACTTTCACTCCTGACATGATACAGTATGGTGCTGACAATCTTACTTCAGAAGTATAGTCGAAAGTGAGCCGATATGCTATCTACCGTTCGTTTGAAACCAAGGTCACCATCAGAGGACCGGCCCAACGGCCTGCGCTTCACCTGCGCCGCGAAGCGCAGCGGAGCGGCGTCAGGTGCAAGCGCGTGTTGGGCGGCGTGCTGTCGTCATCATCATACATAAGATTAGGCAAGAGTTTCCTGTCTTATTTCTGGTTCAAGACCGCGTTTTAAGCGAAAAGGAACTTTCTCTCGGCGAGTTCCCAGGTCAAATTCAGCGTATCCAGTACGCCAGACTTCTTTCCAGATAATCGTATAGATCTTCACTTCCCCAGGTTGCGCTTCCATACGAACCATAACTCGTTCAGTAATTCTGTCTTCACGCTTCACAGAGAAGTGGCGTTCAAGATTTAGGAAAATGTAACAATCAAACCCTATACCGAAACTTGTCTCAATGTTTAGAGCGTGTTTGGAAAATGTTCATACACTTAGGCCGCTTGTTTCAAAAGGAGGCCCGTCGATTCGGGAGACCGCTTCTCTTTGTACGGAATCGGAATATTCGCATTAGGGTGCAATTGACGCAGCATCAAATGAATGGAGGCGATGTCAATCATCGCTGCACTATTCCAGACATGACGCTCATAATCCTTGCTCAGGCGGCGATAGCGATTGAGCCAGGCGATCGTGCGTTCAATCACCCAGAGATATTTTTGCACCACAAATCCCTTTTGATCGGCGGGTTTCGCGACAATCTCGAGTTCGACGCCAAAATCTTGTTGGAGCCACACTACCAGGTCGCCGCGATACCCTTGATCCGCCAGGATCTTCTTGATGGATGAATACTCATTGAGCGCCAGATCCAAGAGTTCTTCGCCGCCGACGGTGTCATGAGTATTGGCCGGATGAACCAGAGTTCCCAACAGGTTTCCCTGCGTATTGGTGACAAGTTGGCGTTTACGTCCTTCGACTTGCTTGTTACCATCAATCCCGCGTATACCACCAACTTCTGTCGTTTTGACCGACTGGCTGGCGATTAGACCCATTGAAGGGGTCGAGGTGCGCCCAACGGCCAGCCGCCGCCGTTCGACCAAGCGACGATTGATTTCCAGCCAGGTCCCATCCTCCGTCCATTTGTCGAAGGAGTACCGGACGCCTGGCCAAGCTGGAAAATCTTTCGGCAAAAGCCGCCATTGACAGCCGGTTCGCGTCAAATAGAACAATGCATTCAATACCAGGCGCAAGCACAAGCTGGTGGGACGGCCGCGCTTCGACCGGCGCTCGATCAGCGGCGCA
>DOUV01000861.1 GCA_003520455.1 Chloroflexota bacterium
GCGGGGTTCGGGGGGCCTGTGCTGGTACTGGTGCGACACGGGCCGGGTCGAGGCTGCGGGGCGAGGTCTCAGGCAAAACCCGGCCATCGGGCCGGGGGTGGGCCATGGGAGGGGCCCTGGTGGCCAGCTTCCCAGGCGGCTCGAGGTCACCGCCACTCAAGACCGGCAACGGCCTGGCGCTTGATAAGGAACGAGCCAGGGCGATCCGACGCCTGCGGTCGCACCGGCCTGCTGGCGCACGCGTTCACTGTGGAGCGGCCCCAGGACAAGCACGCCGCGATATCAGTTTCATGCCCACCCGCGCAGGCATGCTCTCGCTGGCCACCCACCTCGAGCTGTGCTCGCGGTGCAGGGTGGGCGGGGCCATGGCCGATCTGATGAGGTGCGCCCTCACCGAGGAGGTGCACCTCATGGCCCGGCGCCAGCCAGAGAGCATCCGCTCCGGCGAGGACCCCCGGCCGTACGGAGAGGTCCGTAAATTGCTTTCGGCTATAGTCAGAGAGCACCTCCTCGGGTGAGAATTGTTACTTGCACGGGCCGGAATGCATCCTACTCTTGGAAGAATGCAAGCTCCCTGCACAGGAAGGAGGATTTATGGCTACCCAAACTCAGGTGATGGTTGATTGGCGTGGCGGAATGGGTTTTGAGTCGACGGCTCAGTCGGGCACGCTCATCAAAATGGACGCGAGCCGCGAACATGGGGGCGAGGATGACGGTGCCCGGCCGATGGAGCTCCTGCTGATGAGTCTGGCGGGCTGCACGGGGATGGACGTGATCTCGATCCTGCGGAAGAAGCGCCAGGATGTGACCGGCTTCCAACTCAAAGTCGATGGGGTTCGATCGGAAGAGCACCCGAAGGTCTACACCGATATTACCATTACCTACATCGTCACCGGCCGCAATCTGGATCCCGAGGCCGTGGCCCGCTCGGTCGAGCTCTCGGTGACCAAGTACTGCTCGGTCTTCGCGACCCTCAGGAAAACCGCAACCATGCATACCCGGTACGAGATCCACGGGGCCGTGTAGTTTCTGCCGCGATGAGCGGGGCCGGAGCGATCGCATTCAGTCGCTCCTGCTCCGCTTCTTCGTTCGAACTTCCCGGTTGCACCTGTTTCTCTCTTCGTGTACAATGCGCTCGTTCCACTCGCTTTGAAAGCCTCACCCAAGTTGTCTTCAAGCGTATAGGTCTCATTCTTCCGTATCCTCTTGTGGCGTGCGGGCCGGCAGGCTCATCGATGCCTGAAGGCTGGTAATCGTCGTTGTCCTCTTCACTATGGGCAGAAAGGAGCTTATCCTCGTGTCAACCAGACAGATTGCCCTGGCAGCGGTGTTACTCGCAATCGTCTTCCTGGCCCACGCCGCCGGGCGCTTCACTCAAATCGGAGGGGCGCAGCTTGCTCCGAGTATCGCCATCTACGTGCTGATGGCCCTGTTGATCGCACCGGAGTTGGGGTGGGGTCCCCTGGTGGGAATCGGCTTAGCCACCGGGATTCTGACGATGCTGGCGACCTCCAGCCCCTTCCCGCCGGCCAATATCCCGGCGCACGGCCTGGCCTTTCTCGCGGCGGCGTACCTCACCAAGCTCTGGGTGAAAGACCGTGAGGCAAGCACGGGCCAGATCGTCGCCATCGCCGCGGTGACGCTCGTCGTCTCCTGGACTCTCTTCGCGCTTTTCACGTGGTTAGGGCTGGCCGGGAGTCCCTTCACCGCGCGGGCATTCGCGCGCTTTGGGATGGCCTTCGGCCAGGGATTCACGGCCTGGTGGCTGTTCGGGTTCGTCGGGGTGGCTATACCGACGTTTATTGTGGCTCTCATCCTGACGCCGCTGCTCTACCGGGTCGTGCGCCCGGCCCTGGTGCGCCAGGGGATGCTTGCGGTGGCCTGACTCATGGCCTCCGAGGTGGTGATCGCCCTGCACGAGGTGTCGTATCGGTATCCGACGGGCAAAGAGCCGGTCCTGCGAGGGGTGAGCCTGGAATTGCGCCGCGGGGAGTACGCCGGCCTCGTCGGCACGACCGGTGCCGGCAAGACGACCCTCTGCCAGACCTTCAACGGTCTGATCCCCCACTACACGCGGGGAGAATTCCAGGGAACGGTTGAGGTGGCAGGCGTCGATACGCGTCGGGGCACCGTAGCCGAATTGGCAACCCAGGTGGGTTTGGTCTTTCAGGATGCCGACGCACAATTGGTCATGTCCACGGTCGAAGAGGAGTGTATGCTGGGACCGCTGAGCCGGGGGGTGAGCCGGGCTGAGGCCCGCACGCGCGCTCACCATATGCTTGCCACACTGGAGATCCCCCATCTGGCCCAGCGCTCCCCCCAGGCCCTCTCCGGTGGGCAAAAGCAGCGGGTTGCGATCGCGGCGGTGATGGTGACCGAGCCTGCGGTCCTTGTGCTTGACGAAGCCACCTCGGAACTCGATGCGATGATGGTCCAGAAAATCTTCGCGCTCTGCGACAAGCTGAACCAACAGCTCGGTACGACCATCTTGATCGTCTCGCACGAGATGGAGTTGCTGGCGCAGCATGCCAGCCGCCTGATTCTAATGGACGAGGGGCGGATCATTCTGGACGGGCCGACACGCGAGGTGCTGGAGCAGGCCGAGGTCTTCCGCCGCGCCGGTGTGCGTCTGCCGCAGGTCACCGAATTTGCCGTTCGCCTGGAACTGCAGATTCCCTGGGCGACGTTGCCGCTCAGCGAGGCGGAAGCCGAGGCCGGGTTGCGACGGCGGGCGTATGGCGCCGGACCGATCGATTGAAGACAAAGTCGACGGGAATGGAACGAAGGCTCGTATGGCGCTTATCTCGCTCCAAGATGTCAGCTTCGCGTACTTGAAGCTCGACTATGTGTTGCGGAATGTGAACCTGGGCTTCGAAGCCGGTGAGTTCACAGCCATCATCGGTAACAACGGCTCGGGCAAGTCGACCTTGATGAAGTTGATTCTGGGCTTGCTGAAGCCGTCCCAGGGCCGCGTCATGGTCGATGCTATGGATACGCACCGGGCGCGCGTGTCGGATCTGGCTCAAAAAATCGGCTTCATTTTTCAGAACCCACACGATCAGCTCTTCTCGAATTCGGTCGCGGAAGAGATCACCTTTGGCCTGAAAAATCTGGGGCTGCCGCCTGACGAGATTGAGGCGCGCCTGGAGGAGACCCTCGACTACTTCGATCTGCAGGCGGTGCGGGAGGTGTTTCCCCGCTTTCTGGCACGCGGGGATAAGCAGAAAGTCTGCATCGCCAGCATCGTCGCCATGCGCCCGCGCATCCTGCTCCTGGATGAGCCGACGACGGGGCAGGACCACCGGGACTCGCGCCAAATCCTGGAGTTGGCCCGCCATCTGAACCAGCAGGGCATCACGATCCTGCTAGTCACCCACGATCTCATCAATGTCGCCCAGTACGCCCGCCGCGTGCTGGTATTGAACAACGGCACCCTGATGCGCGATGGCCCGACGGCGGAGATCATGGCCGACTTCGACCTGTTGGAAAGTTGCCACCTGACGCCGCCGCAAGTCGTGCGCTTGAGTTCCCGGCTGCAGGACCTGGGTTTCCCGATTGCCCTCGGTACCGATGCGTTGGTGCAGGCGGCCCAGGCGTGGCTCGCCCGGGAGGAGAAGGTCTCGTGATTGCAGCCGACCGAGGACGCCTGGGCACGGTGGATCCGCGGGTGAAGATCGTGTGGATTCTCGCCACGATGGTGGCCGGGTTGCTGTTCGTTGAGTTCAGCTCGCTGATCGCGATTCTTCTCAGCATCGTGGCTGTGGCCTGGATCGGGGGCGTGCTCGGCGAGACCTTTCGACGGCTGAAAGGCCTGGCCATGATCATCGTGGTTATCGGCCTGATCTTCGGCTTGACCGTTCCGGGCGAGCCGCTCTTCGCGCTGATTCCCCGGCAGGTGCCGGTTGCCGGGGGCCAACTGATGATCAGCCGCGAGGGGCTGATGCTGGGGATCGTCTCCATCTTCCGCATGTTCATCTTCGCCGCGCCGCTGCTGGTGGTCATCATGACCACGAATAACTCAGACCTCCTGCAGGCCCTCATGTTCTTTCGGCTTCCGATGGAATACGCGTTGATGATCGTGTTGGCGCTCAACTTCATCCCGGTGGTCTTGCTGGAATTCGGGCGCGTCGCCGATGCCCAGAAGGCCCGAGCCCACTCGCTGATGGATCAGGGGGTCGTGGGCAAGATGCGCGGGTTGGTGCCGATCTTCATTCCTCTGACGCTGAACGCTGTCGATCGCGCCGATACCATCGGCAAAGTGTTGGAGATGCGCGGGATTACCCATCGGCGCATGAAGCCGGAATTCGAAGCCCTGGGCACGGGGAGCTGGACGTTGCTGACGGTCTCGGTGGTCCTGACAATGGCGACCCTGGTCTCGTACACTGCCGGACAGGACCTGGTCGCGGCGATGCTCAACGCTCTGTTGCCAAGATTCTGACGCATCAACAGGGTCCCGCCTGTACTCTCGATTCGTTCCCCGTCACAGGCGGGGCGCACGACGGGCCAGGATCCCCGTGATAAAGTGCCTGGTTTCACGAAGAGATAGGAATCCCATGACGACTGACCTTCACCCTGCCTCCCGGATTGGGGGCCTGGCCGAAAGCCATATTCGTGAGATGACACGCCTGGCCCTGGACTACGGCGCGGTCAACCTAGGCCAGGGCTTCCCGGACTTCGGTACGCCGGCCGAGGTCCGCGCGTCTGCCGCGCAGGCGATCCTCAACGAGCACAACCAGTACGCGGTGACCTGGGGCATCCGCCCCCTGCGCGAGGCCATCGCCGAGTCGCTCCGCCGCCGCTTCGCGCCCGGCTTCGATTGGGTCGATCCCGAGCGCCACGTGACCGTCACGCTGGGTGTCACCGAGGGCCTCGTGTCGGCCTTGATGGCGAGCGTCGAGCCGGGAGACGAGGTCATCATCATCGAGCCGGCCCACGAGAACTACGCCCCGGCGGCCCGGTTTGCGGGGGGCAGGCCCGTCTTCGTGCCGCTGTTGCCGCCGGACTACGTTCTCGATCTCGACCGGCTGCGAGCAGCGGTCTCCCCACGCACCAAGGCGATCGTCGTGAACACGCCGCACAACCCCTCCGGCCGCGTGTTCACTCCGGCTGAGATGGAGGGTGTGGCGACGCTCTGCCTGGAGCACGATCTGCTCGCCGTGACCGATGAAATCTACGATCGAATCCTCTACGACGGACGCGTGCATATCGCGCTCGCCACCTTGCCGGGTATGACTGAGCGGACGGTGACGGTCGGGGGCCTCTCTAAGACCTTCGCCGTCACCGGCTGGCGGTTGGGCTACGCGGTCGCGCCGGAACCCTGGTCGACGGCATTGCGCACAATCCACGACTTTACCACCATCTGCGCTCCAACGCCCTTGCAGCATGCCGGCGTCGTGGCCTACAGCCTCCCGGAGAGTTTCTACGAGACCCAACTCGCCGACTACCATTGGCGGCGCGATGAGATGATGAGGATTCTGGACGCGGCTGGCTTTGAGGGGAGCCGGCCGGAGGGCGCCTACTATGTGCTCGCCGGCTACGAGGCCTGGGATTTCCCTGGGGAGGCCGTTGAGTTCTCGCGCTGGCTGACGCGCGAGGTCGGGGTCGCGGTGGTTGCCGGTTCGAGCTTCTACGCCACGCCGGGTCTCGGCACCCGCCAGGTGCGGTTCGCCTTCGCGAAGAAGCCCGAAACCCTGGCCGCCGCACGGGAGCGGCTGGTGCGCGGCTTCGAGGCGCGGACGCGGGGTAGGTAGTATCTGTTCGTTACCCTCGAGTACGCCATTCAGAGGTTGCAGATCTCGATAGACCGCCCTCTACGATGCAGCTGCCGTTCTGATCACCAGGTGCTACCCTGGAGCTTCATCTTCGACCAGTCCAGGAGTGAAGCTAGTTGCTTCTGTAGGCGTCGGATTCTACCGAACGAAGTCCAGAGGGTACAATGACTCGGCAAGCCAAGCTTCTGGCTCGTATCCTACACGGGACTGCCGACGCCAGTATTCCTTTTGATGGATTGTGTCACCTGCTGCGCCATCTGGGTTTTGAAGAGCGGATTCGCGGTAGCCACCATATCTTCACAAGGAAAGACATCGCAGAAATCCTGAATCTGCAACCAAAGGGGACGAATGCGAAACCGTATCAAGTGAAACAAGTGCGCAGTGTGATTCTCAAATACAAGTTGGGAGGCGAAGATGATCCGGTATGAAATTATCATCTACTGGAGCGGCGAAGATCAGGCATTTATTGCGGAAGTGCCAGAACTCCCAGGTTGTATGGCAGATGGAGCAACCTATCAGGAAGCCCTCGCGAACGCGGAAGTTGTGATTCGAGAGTGGATCGAAACAGCACAAGAACTCGGGCGTCCAATTCCGGAACCAAAGGGGAGGTTGATGTACGCCTGAGCAATCGGCCTGGCACCCGCCAGGTGCGGTTCGCCTTCGCCAAGAAGTCCGAAACCCTGGTCGCCGCACGGGAACGGCTGGTGCGCGGCTTCGAGGCGCGGACGCGGGAGTGAGAACTCAGCGGCGGTGGGCCCGGTGACGAGGAGACGGGATGCGAGAGACCTCGGAGGGGCTGGAACAACTGCAGCAGGTGCTGGATCGAAGTATCGAGCGCGCGGGCGATTTTCTGCGCAACTCCTTCCAGATGCCGCATCACTCGCTCTCTGCAGCCCAGCTGGTCCGCTATTTCCAGGGGCTTCAGGTGATCGCCCTGTCCACCGTTACGGCGAAGGGCGAGCCTCGCGTGGCACCGATCGGCGCGCTCTTCTTCCGGGGTCACTTCTACATTCCGACCCTCGCCACCGCCGCCCGCACGCGACATGTCTTGAAGCGGCCGGCGGTCAGTCTCACGCACTTTGACGGGACTGATCTGGCCATCATCGTGCACGGACGCGCGGCGGTGCTCACCCCCGAGCACCCGAAGTTCGCGACGCTCGAGGCGCTTCATCGCGAGAGGAGTGGCCAGAGCGTGCGCGATTGGGGCGAGGGTGTCTACCTGCGAGTCGATCCCGAGGTGATCTACACGTTTGCAAGGCATCCGGCGCAATATCCGGAGTGACTCGAGCAGTTACGCCGACTCCTCGGACGACTTATGGGTACTTCGACCAGAGGAGCTTAGAAAAGTCCAGCGCCGTACTCATCAGATCACTGATAAATGCTTGCAGGGTCTCGTCGTCCGCGGGTGGACGGAGGGCCACGTGATGCAGGTGGGCGCCGAGGTCGAAAACAGGGTCCGGCTCCCAGCGTGGATTCCGCAGCGGGAGGTGATTCGGAACGACGCGTTGGGTAAACCGGCCGAAGGCAAGAAGCCTGGCTGCGATGACGTGCTTGAGCCGCTCAAAGTCGATTGGCTGGTCGACGATGATCACCCCCGTCACCATCATGAGGTTGGTGGGGTCCTCCATTTGCAGCCAGGCTGCGTCGACATTTGAGAAAGGAGTGCCCCTGTTGGTCATGTCGATACTCTCCTACGATGCGGTGTGCTGATCCGATTGGTTGGCGGATCAGTCCTGTGACGTCTCCGATGCGAACCCCTGTGGAGCGCTGGGACAGATCCGTGCGCCGCTTGTCAGCACGCTCAATGCGAACAGTTCACAAGGTGCAAATCATCAGATCCACTGCAGCCAGGAGCCGAGTCTATGGGGAGTGCCCGTCGTCGAGTCGGTTGAATGGGTTCGGGGAGCGGTAGAATGTAGTCCCGCCAACTCCATTTTCCCTATGATCGACCCAACCCGAGTGGGATCAGCAGTACCGAATGTCAACACTTTCAACGCCTTTTGGAGCCTTCCACCCGGTCAGGATTGACCGAGCCGACGAGGACGTTTCTATTTCTACGAGCGTAGTGAGCCTGAAACGGACGCAATGGCCGTGCCGCGATCTGGTTCGTGGGTCATACTCTATCGTTATGGGGCGGCACAGCAGAGGTGCAACTCCCTAGAACAAGGGGCCCGTCGTCGTGGCGCGGGTGGGAGCATGGTTGGTAGGACCCGCGTGAGCGGCCGTAAGCGCGCTGTAGGGGCGCACGGGCCCCTACGAACCTGAATGCGGCTTCACACGATGCCTGGCAATCGGCTCGGCAATTCCTTGACCGGCGCGCTAGAAGCCCACGAATTCTATGACGTTATGGCAAAATCTGAACGGTCTCCCACCCGGGGCACCATAGTCAGATTTGACCGAACAAAGAAAGGCCCGCCAGGGTAACGCCTGACGGACCTTCTCTTCGTAAGGCTCCGGTCCCGACCAAACCTCTAGTCGCATGGCGATCAGGTGGATGCGGAGTGGGGTAACTTTATTCTTCTGGTTCGATCACGAACTCGAGTGGATAGCCTTGTTGGCGGGCGGCATACTGGACGCGGAAGACTTTCTCCTGCGCCTCCTTGAGTGGGAGCGTCGCCACATAGGCTTGACCCCTGGTGTGCGTTTCCCAGGCGATGGCCTCCGCCCGCGACTGCTCGATCTGGAAGACGACGACAAGGGACACGATGACGAACTCGAATGTCGTGACATCGTCGTTCAGGATGATAACGCGGTAGAGTTTCTCCAGTTCCTCGTCGGGCATGACGACCCATTCAACGTCGATGATGGGCCTGGCAGGCGCTTCCGTCTCCAGTTGGGGCCGATTGGGTTGCATCTTCCTTTCTCCGTCGTGGAAGCCGTCTGGCAACCGGCACATCTGATCGCTCTGCTTCCGTCTCCTCTGGAAACAAATGCAGCGGACTCCGTTGGCGCATTGTAGCACAACTTCGTGTATGGGGTCGAAGCAAAAGAGCCACCAGGACAGTCGCTGATGGATCTTGCGCGGTCAGGTTCCCGGTTACAACCCGGCCTCGGCGCCGATCTCGATGAGCTTGACGGTGGGGAAGCGATCCCGCCAGTAGTTGGTGCTCCACTCGCTCGCGAAGAGGGCAACGGTGCGACCGTCGCGGTCGGCAGTGCGCAGCGTGGCGCCCCACGGCAGGCGTTCGATCGTCTCGGCGTCAGCCTCCACGATCCGGGCGGTGCTGTAGGGCAGCACTTCGAGGAGAGTCTCGACGTCGTATTCGGTCTTGAGTCGGAACTGCACGACGTCGAACTGGAGCCGTCCGACGGCGGCCAGGATCGGCTCGCGGCGCAGAGCCTCAGGCTCATAGAGCACCTGGATGGCGCCCTCGGCCTCGAGTTGGGCCAGCCCCTTGTTGAACTGCTTGTAGCGGTTGGTGTCCTGGTTGGTCAGCCGCGCGAAGTGCTCGGGCGCGAAGCGCGGGATGGGCTCGAACTGGAGGAGTTGGTCGGTGCAGATGGTGTCGCCGATGGCGAAGACCCCGGGGTTGACCAGGCCAATCACGTCGCCGGGATAGGCCTCGTCGACTGTCTCGCGACCCTGTGCGAAGAAGCGGTGGGGACGGGCCAGGCGCACCGGCTTACCCGTGCGCGGGTGCTCGACCGTCATGTCACGCTCGAAGCGCCCCGAGCAGACCCGGACGAACGCAACGCTGTCGCGATGTTGGGGGTTCATGTTCGACTGGATTTTGAAGATGAATCCAGAAAAACTGTCGTGCGTTGGCGGTACGAGGCCGACATCGGCGTGCCGTGCCGACGGAGTGGACGCCAGATCGACGAACGCGTCGAAGAAGAGTTGCACGCCGAAATTGGTCAGGGCGCTGCCGAAAAAGACCGGAGTGAGCGCGCCGCCGGCCATAGCCTCGGCGTCGAATTCCGCGCCGGCAACGTCCAGCAATTCGATGTCCTCCTGCAACTGGTTGAAGGCACGCTCGCCCAGCACCTCGAGCAGTTGGGGATCACTGGCATCCTGTACCTGCAACTCCACAGCCCGGCGCCCACTGTCGCCACGCTCGAAGAGGTGGACACAGCGGGTCGTGCGGTCGTAGACACCCCGAAAGCTGTCGCCGTTGCCGATGGGCCAGTTCATCGGGACGGTCTGAAGGTGCAGGACCTTCTCGATCTCGTCCAGCAGGTCGAAGGGGTCGCGGGCGGGGCGGTCCATTTTGTTGACGAAGGTCAGGATGGGGATACCGCGCCGGCGGCAGACCTGGAAGAGCTTCTCGGTCTGTACCTCGATGCCTTTGGCCGCGTCGATCACCATGACCGCACTGTCGGCAGCCATCAGCGTCCGGTAGGTGTCCTCGCTGAAGTCCTGGTGACCGGGCGTGTCGAGCAGGTTGATGTGGTAGCCGTTGTACGGAAACTGGAGCACCGTTGAGGTGATCGAGATGCCGCGCTCCTGTTCCATCTTCATCCAGTCGGACGTGGCGTGGCGCTGGTTCTTGCGCGCTCGCACCGAGCCGGCCAGATTCACCGCGCCGCCATAGAGCAAGAGCTTCTCGGTCAGGGTCGTCTTGCCCGCGTCGGGATGAGAAATGATGGCGAAGGTGCGCCGGCGGGCGATCTCGGTTTCGAGGGTGGTTGGTTGGGTCAGGGTCAACGTTTCAGTCACGACAGCCTCTGAACACGAAGGCCGGCGGCCACACCTGGCCGCCGGCATGATTTCGTTGGGAATTGTAGCTGGCCTCCCGTCTGTGGTCAAACCTCGAGGCGGGCAAGCTGTGCCGTCAATTTGGCAGACGCCCTGAGGCTGTCTGTGTGGGCAGTCGCTCGCAAAGCGCGGAC
>DOUV01000039.1 GCA_003520455.1 Chloroflexota bacterium
CGGGCTATTTTCAGGAGAGGATCTTTGGGAGCGGAGGACCCGCGCCGCGGGATGAATCCCGCCCGCTCGACGCCAGCGTAACCAGAAACGCGCCTTTCTCCCCACGCCACACTACACGCCAACGCCTTTCTTGCTCTCGACACACCCTTGATCTTCGACAATCACACACTCCTCGAACGTCAAGCAGCCGCAGTCGAGGGCTGCTTCCAGCAAGCGCTTCATGTGTTGCGCCCGCTGGATCAGTGCGTCCGCCTCAACGAGTTTAGCTTGCGCGAGCGTCCACCAGCGGGCCGAAGGCGGCGTCTCCGACGCAAAGCCGTGCACGAGGGTCTCGATCTCGGCGAGCGTAAAGCCAGATTCCTGGGCGAGTTGAATGATGGCCAGCCGCTGGAATACGCTGGCATCGTACCGGCGCTGTCCATTCACCCGGCGAGGCGGCGGCAAGAGCCCGACGCTTTCATAGTAGCGGAGCGCGGAAGGGCGGAGCCCCACCCGGCGCGCCACCTCACCGATTGTCAGTTCTTCCACGATCCGGTCTCCTTCCACTTGACTTCAAGTCCACTTTAAATTGTAGACTTTGAAACAGACCGAGACAAACACTCGCAATCGGGCGGGTTGTACAAAGCTGTGAGCCGGAAAGGGAGGAACATGGATCGCGAAAATCATGCAATGGTGGAAACCCCCATCGCCTGCACATTGCCAGCCAGCGAGCAAGGCAATCGAAGCGAAGCGGTGGCCGGACTCCTCAGGAGTGCGCAGCGCGTGGACGAACTGGCGGATGGCTATGCCTTCCAGTATCCAGGAAGCGAGGAGTGGGCGACTCAGCTCCTCGCCTTCATTGTAAGCGAACGGCGCTGCTGCCCCTTTTTCGTCTTTGAGTTGGCCTTTGAGACCAATCATGGTCCGCTCTGGCTGCACCTGCGGGGTGAGGCTGGGGTCAAGGAGTTCGTTCGGGACCAGCTGATCAGGCGGCGAGAGGTGTTGGGGGTCGAGAACAGACCGTGCTCGTGCTGTGCTTGAACGGCCGGGCCCCAGATGGCCCGGCCAGCATACGAACCATGTTGAAGTGAAACACATCTAAAATCAAAGAACATTCACCCTCAAGCAAGAAGGAGAGCGCTATCTCATGTCACTGCGTTTTCGATCGATCGTCGTCTCGACGTTCCTGGTGGGATTTGTCCTCACGGCATGCCGGCAGACACAAGCGCCTGTCACTTCACCATTGCCGCCAGCAGCGCCGACAGAGCAACCAGTCGCTCCCGCGCCCGCACAGCAGCAAGAAACGACCCAGACTCCGCCAGATCAAGGCGTGACGGTCGAGGTCGAGCAAAAGCCGGGCAAGACCGTCTATTGGGTGTTGCCGGGCAAGCGCCGCTTGGGAGAGCAGGAGTGGGGAACGCCTGAGCATCCCAAGGCACTGCTCGAGCCGGTCATGGAAGAGGCGAAGCAATTGCCGAGTCCGCTCAACCGTACGGTCCCACAGCTGTTGAAGGATCTTCCGATTCTGGGTGGGCTCCCGCTCGAGGCGCGCGAGATGAATGCCGATGGCACTCAGTTCACGACGACAAAGGGTCCCACCGCCGTCAGCGACCAGGGACGGATTGTGACCGGTACGTTTCACGTCACGTATTCAGATCGACAACCCTATGACCTTCCTGACTCCCTCATGGACACCGAGGACAAGGTAGATGCAACCGTCCAGTTCACCGACCCGGACGGAAATCAGTACGAATTGGTGGTCGACAAGCTCTGGCAACCCCCGATTCCTGATTGGGAGACCGGAGGTGGGGTCGTCACCAACGCGTGGCTCCACGGCACCACCGGAACGGACTCGCCGCTCTTCCCCCGCGTCTTCACCTGGGGTGCCTTCTGGGGCCTCGGCAAAGTTATCGTGAACGGCACGGTCGTCAACGAGAACCAGTGGATCCACTTCATGACCACTCAGGTTGTACGCGACAAGAAGTACCGGCTGGCCACCCAGGATGAACTGCCGCTCGCCCTGGACGACACGATCGCCGGTCAGGTCCATCACACCCACGTGATCGTGCGGCCGGTCAAGTGGACGGCGGATGGTCCGGTCTTCGAGCCTGTGCACACCGCCTTCACGCTTCCCAATGGTCAGAAACAGCCCTTCCTCCACATCATGTTCGAGCAGGACACCATTCTGCAAGATGCCTTCAAGGATTGGGCGCCGCCCGCCCCGGCCGAAAGCGCCAGGCCCGTTCCAGAAGGGTCTAAGAGCATCGTTGTCGAGGGGAGTGAGTTTTCCTTTCACCCCGACGCGATCACAGTGGAGGAGGGGAAAGAGGTGACTATCGTCTTCAAGAATAGAGGAACTCTGGCGCATAACCTCACCATCGGCGACCTCGGTATCAAAACCGACACCATTCAACCGGGTGAGAGCGCCCAAATCACCTTTACGCCCATCAAGACGGGGACCTTCCAATTCTGGTGTTCTGTCTCGGGGCATCGAGAGGCCGGGATGGAGGGAGCCTTGAAGATCGAGAAGTAACTGGTCGCGGCTTACAGACAAGCCTGGTCAAACGGCTTGATCGGGCGGAGGGTGCGGGCGTGGTCACGCTCAGCGTGGCCACGCCTGTCAGAAATCTAACAGACAGATGCAGTCTGCTGACGTATAGTGTTGGTATGGGATCCAGTCCGGCGTTTGTTCACGGAGAGGCTGGAGATGACGAGTCTTTGGAACCTGCGAGGCCTCAATCTTTTTGCCGGGTTAGACCGGCATGAGATCGATGAGATCCTGGGCATTGTAACCACCCAGGGCTTTGAGCCTGGCTCCTATGTCTTTCGCCCTGGTGACCCCCGTGACCAGCTCTACCTCCTGCATCATGGTCAGGTGAAAACCTACGTGCTCTCGCAAGAGGGATATGAGAAGATCATGCACATCTTCCTCCCGGGCGATGCGTTCGGCGACCTGCTCCTACCCACGACCAACGAGGATCTGCCGTGGGCGCAGGCACTGGATGACGTCGTAGTGAGTTGGGTGGATGAGCCCGCTTTCGAGCGTCTCATCCAGATGTTTCCGGAGTTGTGTATGAACCTGTTTCGCCATATTGCCACACATCATACGGTTGATAGGTAGCACTCCACTAAAGCGTGATTGAAGAAAGGACTTGATAAAAACGGGGTTCACTGGCACCCTCTTGGAAGTGTCCAAGCAACCAGGAGGGAACCAAGTGAACCCACAAGATGTATTTTGCCCGAATATTGAGTGTCCGGCAAGAGGCCAGAGCGGAAAAGGCAACATTCAAATCCACAGCCAGCAGGAGCAGCGCTACCGCTGCGAGGTTTGCGAACAAACCTTTACGGCCACCAAAGGCACGATTTTCTACCGGCTGCGGACGAGTGCGGAGATGGTCATGCTGGTGATTGCTTTGCTGGCTTATGGCTGTCCGCTGCAGGCGATTGTGAAGGCGTTTGGCTTGGATGAGCGCACGGTTCGGGACTGGTGGCAGCGGGCGGGTCAGCACTGCCAGAAGGTGCATGAACACAGCGTAGGCAGCGCCCAACTGGATTTGGAGCAGGTGCAAGCCGATGAGATCAAAGTCAAGACCCAAAAAGGAACCTTTTGGATGGCCCTGGCGCTGATGATCCCCACCCGGCTGTGGTTGGGTGGCGTGATCAGCGCCAAGCGGGATCTGACCTTGATCCAAAGCCTGGCCGAGCAGGTTCGCGCAATCGCCTTGTGCCGTCCCTTGCTGTTGGCCGTAGATGGTTTGGCCAGCTACGTGACAGCGTTCCAAGCGGCTTTCCGGACGGCCCTGCCCCGCCGCAGGGGTGAAAAAGGACGCCCGAAGCTGGTTGCCTGGCCCAACATCGCTATTGTCCACGTGGTCAAACAGCGTTTCGCCGATCATTTGCACATTGACCGGCGCATCGTTCAGGGCCGTCAGGCAATGATCCGGCGTCTGATCCAGGCCTCCCAAGGCGCGGGCGGGATCAACACCGCTTTTATCGAGCGGCTCAATGCCACCTTCCGCCAGCGGCTTGCGAGCCTGACCCGCCGCACGCGCACCCTGGCCCGCAAGGCTGAGACCCTGGTCAGTGGGATGTATGGAGTCGGTTGCCTGTACAACTTCTGCGACTGTCATAA
>DOUV01000553.1 GCA_003520455.1 Chloroflexota bacterium
GTATCCGAGGAGGCGCATGATCTCGGCCGAGCGCTGCTGAGGGACCTCGCTCCAGATTGGGTGGCCGTTGCGCTCGGCGATCACGATCCGCCGGGCCTCGGGGCTCAGGCAGTGATGAGCGCCACCGCGTCCTGAGATCATCTGCTGGTAGGCGCCGATGCCACAGACGGCGAGGACGGTGCCGACGCCGGTGTCTGGCAGGATCAGCGGCGCCCGCGAGGGGCGCGGGTAGATGTCGTCGGAGTCGCAGGTGCGTCGACCGGCCAGGCGCACCGGGCGCGCGGGTCGATCCCAGCCCGCGAGTGGTAGGATGAGGAACTCCTGGTCCTCGACCAGCACGCTGTCGGGAATACTCACCATCAGGCTCCCGTTCACCAGGTACCAGTCGGACTCAATCGCCTGGCCGGCTTTGACCTTGCCGACTTCCAACAGGTAGACGCTGTGGTTGGCGACGGTGTAGCGGCCAAACTCGCCAACCAGGTCCGGCTCGGGTACGCCGTGATGCGCGCACGCGGCGCGGATCTCGCCCATCAGCAAAGCCAGGAAGTCCTCGTAATCGAACTCGAAATCCAGGGCGTAGCCGGAGGTCGGGATGCCCCCACCAAAATTGAAGGAACGCAGGCTGGGGACGCGGTGCCGCAGTGCGCAGTAGTTGTCGATGGACGCTCGCAGGGTGTCCAGGAAGTGGGCGCGATCTTCGACCTGGCTCCCGATCATGGCGTGATAGACGGCTAGCGTGTGGTGGCTGCCATCCAGGGCGCTGGCCACATGGTCGATCTCCTCGGCGGTCAGGCCGAAGCGGTCGCTGCCGGGGTGGCGGCCATCGCGGTTGCCGGCCGCGCGCTCGCGTACCCCGAACGTGAAGGGCGCCGGGCAGGTGCGGAGTGCCTCGAACTCGTCCAGGTCATCCAGCACGGGAATGATCGTCTCGCAGCCGGCTAGCCGCAGCCGGCGGATGGCTCGCAGGTACTGCTCTTCCTTGGAGCCATTGGCGAGGATCAGGCGCTCCTCCGGGAGCACGCCCGCGCGCCACAGCCGGTGGGCAATTTCGACATCCATCGCGGCGGATGTCTCGTAGTGAGCGCCAGCCTCCAAAGCAGTCTGCACCACCTCGGCGGCAAAGTTGGCCTTGGTGGCGTAGGCATAGAGGAAGCTGCCGGTGTAGCGGCTGGCCTGGCACGCCGAATCGGCCCAGGCCTGCATTCTGTGCACCTGGGCGGTGATCTGCGGGAGGTAGGCGACCTCCAGCGGCGTGCCGTAGCGCTCGGCCAGCACGTTAAGATCAATCCGGTCGCCGAGGAACAGGTGACCGTTGCGGCGGGTCAGAAAGTCGGTCAGAGGGCCATCGAGGGGCCGGTTGTAGCGGTTTTGCAGGTAGGTCGCATAAGTCTGCAACTGTACCACGTTCCTCCTTCGAGGTGCTGCATCTGCTTCTGGCGCAGCCTGAGCCCGCTCCGGGCATGACGACCCGCAGCCGGCATCACTCGCCGGCCGTTGCCAGGCGAGACGAACAGAGAACAAGGTTACGAGTGGCGTGGAATGCGACGCGCGAACTGGAGAAGCGAACGGCGAGGAAAAAAAACCCCGCACCGGGCGATGCGGGGCTGATGGCCGACCTGGCGACCGGGCACTCACGCGGATGGCCGCGCGGCCCTACACGCCAGGAGACAGAGCAGCGCCACAGCGCAGGTGCGGCCGGTCGATCGCGCCGCAAACCACGTTGGGACTCCCGTCCATACAATCCTCAGAGAAAGCTCGACTGGAAGGCCGGAGCGGCAGCGAGGCTGCCAGCGTTCATGTGAGGCGGGGCCTATTCATCGCGGCGCCAATGGTGTTGCCGTGCGGCGCGATGCCAGCGAGCGCGGATAGCAACGGTCGATTGCTCAACCAGGCGCGAAGTATAGCATAGATAGAAGGGGCGTCAAGAGGGCGAATGGGCGACGCACCTCGGGAGGTGCGTCGCCCGTTCGTCGCGCCACCTTCTTCGTGCCGGTGGGAAGCGCGCTCACTGCCGCTCGTGGCGCCCCATCAGCTGAGCGCGCGCCAACGTGTGACCGGTGATCGCCCGCTCCACCGCATCGCGGCCGGCCCCGCGAGTCAGTCCAAGTGCAGGTTGGTCGAGAGCGTAGAGGGTGAAGAAGTAGCGGTGCGGACCGTGACTGGGTGGGGGGCAGGGGCCGCCGTAGCCCACCTTGCCGAAATCATTGGTGCCGGCGGTACCGACATCACCGGCCTGGGTGCCCTCGGCCAACTCGGAGAGCGAGGCCGGAACGTCGAAGAGCACCCAGTGCGTGAAGGTGCGGCGCGGTGCGTCGGGGTCGTCGACAATCAGGGCGAAGCTCTGGGTGTTGTCCGGTTCGCCCTCCCAACGCAGCGGCGGCGAGACATTTTGGCCGTCACAGGTGAAGCGGGTGGGGATCTGCCCACCTTCATCGAACGCTGGACTCTCAAGCATGAAGGACATCGCCGTTTCTCCTTTCGCAACACGGGTTGGGGCCGTCCCGCGGGCGGCGCACGCCGTGCCCAACAGAATCATCCCAATAACGATCAGGAGACGCCCGACGAAGGTGCCCGCCGGCCACCACCGGCGGCTGCGCATCTGTCCCCCCATCTTCTCCTCCGTCCTGGTTCGATGCTTGCCTGCCAGCAAGATAGGTACCCTCAGCAGCCCAACCCGGCGGCGACATTGAGAACTGGTTGCCTCACTTCATCGACCTCGAGCGTGGTGCCGGTCTTGGGGCAAGTCGTCCCGGCGAAGGCGCCGCCGGGTGGCATGACCCCGTGGGTTCGCCGGGGTGCAAGGGGCCCTGCCCGTTCGCCACCATGGCGACGCGACTATGGCCGTCTCTCACCGTGTGGCGTGGGCCTGTGGGTCGCGATTTGCCCTCTCCCCGCGAGTGCCGTAGACTAAACCAGTGCTGAACACGACGGGCGGGCCCGAGCGGCTGCCCGTCTTTTTGCGCCACGTGATGAGAGAACATAGCATGAGTGCGACAACTGTCTATCTGGTTCGCCACGCTACGCCCGATTGGAGCCGCAAGGACATCCGCTACGATATTCCGCCCGGCCCACCGCTCGTGGGCCGCGGCCGCGGCGAGGCGCGACTGAGCGCCACCTTCCTGCAGTCGCAGGACGTGCAGGCGATCTACGCTTCCCCGATGGACCGCGCTGCCCAGACCGCTGCGATCATCGGCGAGATGCTTGGCCTGGCGGTTCGCCTGGCGCGCCCACTGACCGAGTGGACCCGCGAGGAGCATGCCGGGCAGGTTCGCGCCCGGATGCTCGATTTCTGGCAGACGCGCGTGGAGGGCGGCGATGAAGCCACCATCGCCCTCGTCAGCCACGGCGGCCCGATTGGGATCGTGATCGAGCACTTCGCCCCCTCGCTGGACCTCAACCCCTACCTCGCGCGCTTCGACCGGAACTGCATCCCCCCGGCGGGCATCTGGCGTGCCAGCCGCGCGGCCCCCGGCGAGCCCTGGCGCTGGGCGCTGGTCTTCACCCCGGTGCTGCCCTTGTCGCGGAATGGGCATCAGAGGTAAGACAGGCGATCCTGTTAGCGAAATCGCCTTCCGGAAGGCGAGCGGCTTGGAGCCCGGCGGTTGAAACCGCGGCTGGGGGCC
>DOUV01000548.1 GCA_003520455.1 Chloroflexota bacterium
CGGCTGGTTGCCATCGTGTGGCGACCAGCCGCCCGTGATTGATAGCTCGGCAGGGGGCAACGGTCCAGTCGCGTGGGCCAGGGCCGGTGGTTCTCCATCCGGCCGAACGCGAGACCAGCCGGCATAACGTCTGGTCAGGCGAATAGTTGGACACGACTGATCGCGAGACTGATTGAAGGTAGAGGTAGGTTTATCAGGCGCTGATGGACGTCGACACATCTCAAAAACTTGCCCAGCTCTGCGAGCGCTTGCGGGGGGTCGAGCGCTTCGCCCTTGATACCGAATTTGTCGGTGAGAAGAGCTACACGCCCACCCTTGAAATCATCCAGGTGGCGGCCCCTGGCATTGAAGCCATCATCGATTATCAGGCGGTCTCGGATCTGGCCTGTTTCTTCGACCTCCTGGCCAATCCGACGATCGAGAAAGTCCTGCACGCTGGGAGTCAAGACCTCGAAATCTTCTACCGCCTGAGTGGTCACGTACCGGCCCCAATCTTCGACACCCAGGTGGCTGCCGCCATGCTCGGATACGGTGCCCAACCCGGCTACAGCTTGCTGGTAGAGAAACTCGTCGGGGCGCGGGTCGACAAGAGCGAGACCATGACCAATTGGTCTCGCCGTCCGTTGACGGCCGCCCAACGTGAGTACGCGATCGAGGATGTGTGCCACCTGCTCCCGATGCGGGAGCGCCTCGTACAGCAACTCCGGGAAAGAGGTCGCCTGGCGTGGGTGATGGATGAGTTCGGTCGCATGACGGCGCCTGAAAGCTACAACCGGCCGGGCCCGGACGAGATGTGGCAGCGCGTCAAAGGCGCCAGTAGCCTGCGTCCCCGCCAACTGGCGATCCTCCGTGAGCTGGCGAGCTGGCGTGACCGGGAAGCGCGCCGCCTCGACCGGACGCGCGGCTCAATTGTGCGCGACGACATTCTGGTGACCATCGCCCGCAAGACGCCCGCGACGGTCGAGGAACTTCGAGGGCTGCGAGGGCTCTACTCCCGCGAGATCGACCGCTACGGGCAGGCGATTCTGGCCGCCGTGAAGCGCGGGCAGCAGGTCCCGCGCCACCAACTCCCCCATTTTTCCAGCAATCCAGCGCTGAACGGCCAGGAGGCGGCGCTTCTCGAACTGCTCCAGGGTCTTCTGCGCGCACGGGCCGACGAGGCCGGCCTGGCGCCGGCGCTCATCGCCAACAACAGCGACCTGCAGACGTTGGTGGAGACCCGAGGCCAAGGTCACGGCCAGGCGTTGCCGTTGCTCCGGGGCTGGCGGCGTGAGATCGTCGGCAGCGACCTGCTGCGCATCGTCCAGGGGCGGGCCGACGTCGGATGGGACTCGCAACACCGCCGGCTCCGACTGATCGCGCGCGAGGGGGAGAGAGTCTAAATCTGCCCGCGCCAGGCGCGGCGCCAGTCTGCGGTCCTGGCAGCGGCTGCCATATTCGGGGAGAGAAAGGTGCGACGCACTGCGGAAGTGCGTCGCACCTTCATGTACCACCGGATCCAGGGAGGCTCGAGTTCGAATGAGGATTCTGATCACCGAACCGCTCTCGGCTGCAGGGTTGAGCATCCTGGAGGACGCCGGCGCTGTGGTCGAGCAGCGGAAACTCTCGCAGGAAGCATTGATCGAGAACGTTTGCAACTATGACGCGCTCATCGTCCGGAGCGGCACCCAGGTCACGCGCGAGGTCATCGAGGCTGGCACCGACGGCGGTGGCGGTCTGCGCGTGATCGGCCGGGCCGGCACCGGCGTGGACAACATTGATCTGAAAGCGGCGACGGAGCGGGGCGTCATCGTTGTCAACGCGCCCACGGCGAACTGCATCGCCGCCGCCGAGCATACCGTCGCTCTCATGACTGCGCTCGCTCGCAATATTCCCCAGGCTGACGCAGCGATGCGGCGCGGCGAGTGGGATCGCCACCGCTTCATCGGCGTGGCGCTGGTGGACAAGACCCTGGGCATCATCGGCCTTGGCCGGGTCGGCTCGGAGGTTGCCAGGCGGGCCCGCGGACTCGGCATGCGAGTCGTTGCCTACGACCCCTACTTCCCGCCCGAGCGCGCCGCCGCCATGGGCGTTCCCCTGCTGAGCCTGCGCGAGGTGCTGGAACAGGGGGATTTTATCACGCTGCACGCGCCCCTCACCGCCAACACACACCACCTGATCAATCGCAGGACCATCGGCTGGATGCGCAACGGCGCCTTCCTGATCAATGCTGCGCGCGGCGATCTGGTGGATGAACCGGCCCTCTCCAAGGCCCTGGAGGCCGGCAAGCTCGCCGGGGCGGCCCTGGACGTTTTCAGCACGGAACCGCCAAAGGACAGCCCGCTCGTCGGCCATCCCCGTGTGATCACCACGCCCCACCTGGGAGCATCGACGGTTGAAGCCCAAGAGGGTGTCTCGATCGAGATTGCCCAGGCGGTCCTGGCAGCCCTCCAAGGCGATCTGGTTGCCAGCGCGGTCAACGCCCCGATGGTCTCCCCGGAGACGCTCGCCTCACTCGCGCCGTACGTGGACCTGGCCGAGCGCCTGGCGCGGTTGGCGATCCAACTGGGGCCGGCCGGCCCCAGTGAGGTCCGCGTGACCTACAGCGGCGATGCGGCCGGACCGGGCGATACTCGCCTGCTCAAAGCAGCGGTCATCAAGGGCCTGCTAGAGCCAATCTCCGAGCAACGGATCAACGTCGTCAACGCCGAACTGATCGCACAGCAGCGGGGCTTGCAGATCATCGAAGAGAAGCGGCCTGCTCTCGAGACCTGGCCTGACTCGATCACCATTCGGCTCACGGACGGCCAGCGGCGCGAGGTGCAGGGAGCCATCTCCCGCGGCCGGCCGCGGGTTGTGCGTATAAGTGATTTCTGGATTGACTTAGAGCTAAACGGTTGTATACTGCTTTGTCAGAACCAAGATCGTCCCGGCATGATTGGCCAGGTTGGGATGCTGTTGGGACGAGAACAAGTAAACATTAGCTTCATGCAGGTTGGCCGTGACCACCCGCGCGGTCAGGCTGTGATGGCAATCGGCCTCGACGAGGTTCCCCCCGCTGGGCTGCTCGCAGAGATCGAAGCCATCCCCGATATCAGCCAAGCACTGCTCGTGCGCATGTGAGACCCGAGGAGCTATCGTGGATCACGACTTACGTTGGCCCGACGTTGCGGCCGATTCCTCCCCCATTGAGGAGCAGGTCGCAACCAGGCAGGGCACGTGGGGGAAGACCCTTCTCCGCGAGCTGTTTGAGACGATTCTGCCTGCGCTCTTGATCGCACTCGCTGTCAACGTCTTTATGGCTCAGCCAACGCGAGTTGACGGCACAAGTATGGAGCCTACCCTTCACAACGAGGAACGACTCGTCATCGAGAAGATTTCGTTCCGATTTCACGCTCCCACCCGCGGCGACATCATTGTCTTCAAGCTCCCTGGCCGGGAGCACGATCCGCTGATCAAGCGGGTGGTCGGGGTTGCGGGCGACGTGATCGCCATCCGCAACGGCAAGGTCTACATTGACGGGGCGGAGCTGAAGGAGCCCTACCTGGACCAACTCACACCGGGCTACGTGTCCGCTCAGTACGTGCCGCCGGGCTACATTTTCGTCCTCGGCGACAACCGCGGCGCCAGCAACGATTCGCGCATCTTCGGTCTGGTACCCCAGGAGGACCTTGTGGGGCGCGCCTGGGTAAGCTACTGGCCGCTCGAGACGCTCGGCCTCCTGCACTGACCGATTCGTCGATCCAGGAGCGGGTGAGATTTTACTCTCACCCGCTCTTTTTTTGCGCCCGCTTCGGTGGCCCGGGGAGGCGTCTCCTGCCGGGCAGCAGGGGGCATCCTCGCCAGGGTGCGACGCCCGTGGGGTGTAGGCGTGGGGGATGCCCGGTGTGGGGACGGCCCGGTGGGCCGTCCCCACACCGGGGGGCGGTGCGCCTCGGTGCGCGATTGGTGAGGCGCCGTCTCAGGAGGAATCGATAGACGCTGTGATTCGTTTCGCGTACAATACCAATGGCGCGCTGAGGTGAAGCCGGGCAGCGGCCTGGAGAGACGGGGGAGAATCCGAATCGAAAATATCGTTCTGACAGGAGGCCTCAGCGGCGTGAAATGGAGAGCCTGAGGCGTGAACCCTGCTTAGCCAGTTCCAAATCATCAACAAGCAGCCGTTGGGAGAAATCGTTCGCGCCTCCATCCATTCACATGCTGCGTCGTGGTGGAGCCGTCTCTCGAGTTGTAGATGCGCCCTCTATGAGGTTGATATGCGAATCACAGAATCTCCCGTCCAGACGGGAGCGACCCTGGACGGAGATCGTTGGTACGCCGAACCCGTTGAGACGCTGTTAGACGATTGGTCCGAACTCTCCCAGCAAGGGCTGAGCCACACTGAGGCGGCTCAGCGGCTGGAGGCGGTTGGCCTGAATGAGTTGGTCATCAAAGCGGGCGAGTCGCCACTCAAGAAATTTCTCCAGCAGTTCAGTGACTTCATCGTCCTGATCCTGATCGCCGCCGCCCTGATTTCGGGCCTCTTGGGTGAGTGGCTCGATGCCATCGCCATTATCGTCATCGTCATCCTGAACGCCGTCATCGGCTTCATCCAGGAATACCGTGCCGAGCAGGCGATCGAGGCGTTGAAGAAGCTCACGGCGCCGAATGCGCGCGTCGTCCGCGATCGTGAGGTTCGGATCATTCCGGCGCGCGAGGTCGTTCCCGGCGATTTGATTCTCCTCGAACAGGGCGACATTGTCCCGGCGGATGCGCGCCTACTCGCCAGCCAGAGCCTCCAGATCGAGGAGGCGGCATTGACCGGCGAGAGTGTCCCGGTCAAAAAGGATGCGCACGCGAGGGTGCCGCTCGATGCGCCGGTCGCGGATCGGCTCACGATGGTCTACGCCTCGACGCAGGTCAGTTATGGCAAGGGGCGCGCCATCGTCACGGCGACCGGCATGCAGACCGAGCTGGGCAAGATCGCGGGGATGGTCGAGTCGGTCGCGGAAGAAAAGACGCCTCTCCAGGACCGGCTCGACCGCATTGGGAAATACCTGGTCTATGCCGCGCTCGCGATCGTAGCGATTGTCTTCCTGGTCGGCCTCGCTCGGGGCGAGGATCCGCTGCACATGTTTCTGGTGGCTGTCAGCCTGGCAGTCGCCGCCGTTCCTGAGGGGCTGGCGGCGGTGGTGACCATCGCGCTGGCGTTGGGGGTACGCCGCATGGCCGCGCGCAATGCCCTCATCCGCCGGCTCCCCTCGGTTGAGACCCTCGGCTCGACGACGGTTATTGCCAGCGACAAGACCGGCACGCTGACGCAAAACGCGATGACCGTCCGAAAAATCGTGGTGAACGACATCATCGTGGATGTCACCGGTGAGGGATACGAGCCGGAAGGTGAATTCCTGGTTCACGGCCAGCTGCTCCCTGCGAACCTCCGGGCAGATGTCGCCGAAGTTCTCCGCATCGGCGAACTGGCGAACACAGCCGCGCTCCGGTGGAATGAGCAGACGGGCCGGTGGGAGATCGTGGGGGATCCTACCGAGGGAGCGATTCTGGTTGCCGGGGCGAAGTTCGGCCTCTGGCGCGAGGAAATCATCTCGACCTTCCGCGAGGTCGCCGAGTTGCCCTTCGACAGCGAGCGCAAACGCATGAGCATGATCGTGCGGCGACCGAACGGGCGCTACCGGCTCTACGTCAAGGGGGCGCCGGACGTCATCCTCAATCTCTGCACCCACTATCTCGACCACGGCATCGCCCATCCGCTCACGTCCGAGCGCCGCGCGGCGATCCTCACGATCAACCGCGACCTGGCCAATCAGGCCCTGCGGGTTCTGGGTGTGGCCTTCAGATCGCTCGAGCGCGTTCCTGAAGAGCCAACCCCTGAGATGATGGAACACGACCTGGTCTATGCCGGCCTGATCGCCATGATCGACCCACCCCGGCTCGAGGCGATTGCTGCCGTCGAGGAGGCGCGCCGGGCCGGGATCGAGACTGTGATGATCACCGGCGATCATCTCGCGACCGCGGTGGCGGTCGGCCGCGAATTACGGCTCTTCGACCAGGATGATGTCGCCATCACCGGCCAGGAGCTGGAGCATCTGAGCGATGCGGAGTTGATCGCGCGGGTTGACGATATCAAGGCCTACGCCCGGGTCTCTCCCGAACACAAACTGCGCATCGTGCGGGCCTGGAAGGCGAGAAACCAGGTTGTTGCCATGACCGGTGACGGCGTCAACGATGCCCCGGCCCTCAAAGAAGCGAACATTGGCATTGCCATGGGTATCACGGGGACCGACGTCGCCAAAGGCGCAGCGGACATGATCCTTGCCGATGATAACTATGCCACCATCGTCCATGCCATCGAAGAGGGCCGTTCAATCTTCGATAATATCCGCCGGTTTGTCCACTTCCTGCTCTCGTGCAATATCGGCGAGGTCATCACGATGTTCGTTGGACCGCTGTTGGGCTGGCCACTGCCGCTCTTGCCGATCCAGATTCTGTGGATCAACCTGGCCACCGACAGTCTTCCGGCCCTCGCGCTGGGCGTCGAGAAGGCTGAACCGGGCATCATGCAGCGCCCCCCACGCCCATCGTCCGAGGATATCATCACGCCGCGGTTGCTGCGCATCATGCTGTTCCAGGGCCTCATCATCGGCGCAGTGACGCTGGCAGCCTTTGCGATCGAGTATTTTTTGCACAGCGGCAGTGAGGAGCGCGCGCGCGTGCTGGCCTTCAGCACCTCGATCTTTGCCCAGAACGTTCACGCCTTCAACCTGCGCAGCAACACGCTCTCGATCTTCAAACTCGGGCTCTTCAGCAACATGGCCTTGATCGGGGCGTTCATCGCCGTGCTGTTGAGCGAGCTCGCGATCATTTACATTCCGTTCTTCCACCCGATCTTCCAGACCATGCCGCTCGATCTGGCCGATTGGGGCCTGATCGCCGGCTTAGGGGTCATGCCACTCGTGATCATGGAGATTGTAAAGTTCGTTGGGCTGGTCCCCCCGCGGTGATGGCTGGAGGGCGGACAGGTTCCCTGCAAAGATGGGAGGCGTGGACCCGATGCAGGGGCCGCACCGCTCGCCTCCCGCTCGACGAGCATCGCGCGAGGTTCCTGTGAGTCGACCGTGGTCTCCCCGCGTCAAACAGTGGGTTGCGCTCGGCCTGATTGGCCTGGGCCTGGTCATCCTGCGACTGCTCTGGCAGTTCTTAACACCGCTGGCCCTGGCCCTGCTCCTCACCTACGTCCTGACACCGAGCGTGAATTTTGTCCAGCGCCGCGCCGAGTGGCCACGCGTCGGCGCGACGGCTTTCGTCTACCTGATTCTCGTCTTGTTGCTCTTCCTGGTGCCGCTCACAGTGGTGCCCACGTTTGTGGCCCAGGTGGCCGGGATTGCCGTCAACCTCGCCGACATTCAGGCAGGCCTGATTGCCTGGGTCAATAGCATCGGCCCCTTTACGATAGGGGGGATCATATTTGAACCCGCGCAGTGGATTGACCCGATTCTGGGTGAGCTTCAGCGGACGCTACCGAATCTGGTGCCCACCTCCGTTAACCTCTTCTTTGGCGTCGCCACAAGCTTCGTGGCCTCACTGCTCTGGCTTGTCTTCATTCTGGTGATCTCATTCTACCTGGTGCGCGACTCCGCGCACGTCGCGGCCTACCTCTGGGGGTTAGTGCCTCCGGCGTACGCCGAGGATGCCGCCATTCTCGTGCACCGGATCAATAACATTTGGAACTCCTTCCTGCGCGGCCAGCTGGTGCTCTCGAGTATCGTGGGAGCCGTTGTGGCGATCGCCCTGGTTATCCTTGGGGTCCCCAACGCGTTTCTGCTCGGGCTGTTGGCTGCTCTGCTCGAGATGGTTCCGAATATCGGTCCGGTCCTCTCGATGATCCCAGCCGTGTTGATTGCCCTCTTTAGTGGCTCCGTCAACTGGGAGATCTCCAACGGACTTTTCGCGCTGATCGTCGTTGCCACCTACTTTTTGATCCAACAGGTCGAAAACAACTACCTCGTGCCGCGAATCATCGGTGGGAGCGTCCATCTCCACCCGGCTGTGGTGCTGGTGGGCGCGATTGTCGGGGCAAGCACCGCGGGAATCCTCGGAATTTTCCTGGCCGCGCCGGTGCTCGCCTCGATCCGGGTTGTCGCCGGCTATGCATACGCGAAGCTCCTCGACCTGGATAGCAGTGCGATCGGCCGCGAACCCGCGGCGCCAGAGCGCGTTGGGCCACCTCTGGCGCCGCCTCGAGCGGCGGGCATGCCGCCATCATCCGAGGGCCCCGCCGCCCGTGAAGGGGCGAGCGCGCCACCTCCCTGGCTCACCTGGATCCAGCGGTGGTGGCGGCGCGAACAGGATTGAAGAGCTAGCCTATGAGCGCACGCGCATCTCTCGACGTGACCCGGATCCGGGCGGTTCTATTCGATCTGGATGGAACGCTGCTGGCAATTCGCGGAGGCACATCCGACGGTCACCTGGCCCGCCGGCTGATGTTCCTGACTCCCGTCCTGCCCGGCCACGACCCTGAAGCCTTCGCCCGACGATTCTTCGTCCTGAGTGAGACGCCGACAAACTACCTCCTGGCTGTGCTCGACCGGCTCGGCCTGGATAGCTGGCTTCGCCCGCTGGCCGACCAGGCTCGCCGCGCCAAGGGCATCGGGACCAGCCGCGCTTCGACCATGGTTTCCGGCGCCGGGGCGGCGCTGGACGCGGTAGGAGCACACTACCCACTCGCCGTGCTCACGAATCGCAGCCGCGTTCAAGCTCGCGAGTTGCTGGCCCACCACGGACTCGCGGATCGCTTTCGCGCGATCACGACGCGGGGCGACCTATGGCGCTTCAAGCCTCACCCGCAAGCCGTCCGGCACAGCGCCGCCCGCCTGAGCGTCCCGCCCGAAAGCATCCTGATGGTCGGCGACATGCCGGTGGATATGCAAACGGCTCGTCGCGCCGGCGCTCAAGCCGTTGGCGTCCTCACCGGCTTTGCGACCGGCGCGGAGCTGTCGGCATCCGGCGCAGCGCTCGTACTGCCCAGTGTAGCCGAACTGCCAGCAGCCATCCTGGGATAACCAGTTCGCCTCGCCGGCGGCGGGTGGCTCCCTTGAAAGACGCGCGGTATGCCCGGAGCGCGAAAGGCGAAGCCACCCTGCTCTCGGTGCCATTCCGGCTCACGTTTCACATCATCCGGACGAGAAATGCGCGACTCAAGAATTCGAGACCTCGTTCTCAGCCTCATCGTGGGCATCGTGGCCCTGCTGCTCTTCCACCTCGACCACCTGATCGCCTCTTACAGCGGCTGGGATGATCCGCTCTGGTGGCTGCACCTGCTGGTGGACAGCAGCTACGTCATCATCTACGGGGGGCTCTTCTTCGTCGGCCTGCGCGGCTGGCGAATCTGGCGCAGCAGGAGGAACACAGAGTGAACGCCGATCTTCTCATCCGCAACATCAGCCGTCTGGCCGTCGTGCCGGGTCCTGGCCCGCGGCGCGGGGGCGACCTGGCCGACATCGGCCTCATTCC
>DOUV01000909.1 GCA_003520455.1 Chloroflexota bacterium
AAACCCGCCCCGACAGCCGGGGGAGTGGCACTGGCCCAATCTTCCCAGGATGCGCCGGTTCAACGCGAACGCGGCCCTTGCTCTCGTTTTGCTCCTGGTGCCTCGATGGCTTTTGAGACGCCCCGCATCGTCGCCCATTGACGACTGTCGCTCCTTTGGTGTAAGTTTATGTCTGCGTGAATGTCTTCCACTGCGGCGATCCCGCGTCGATCATAACCTTCCTGGCTGGTTGATCCGTGTGCCGGCGGCGATGAAGGCATCATCGCGGCCGCCGGCTGTCACAAGGCGCGAGGGAGGCGGGGGCGATCTCCATCGAAAAGCCGATGCTCGCCAACCTGAAAGCGATTCCCTTCTATTTTCTCCGGCCGGTCGAGGTCTTTCGCTCCTACCAGCTCAGCGATTTGCGGCCCGACCTCGTGGCGGGGATCACCGTGGCCGTGATATCCCTGCCGCAGGCGATTGCCTATGCCCTCGTGGCCGGGCTGCCACCTCAGATGGGGTTGTACGCGGCGATCGTGGCTCCGATCGTGGCGGCGCTCTGGGGGTCCTCGCGTCAGCTCCAGACCACGCCGACGACGGCCCTCTCCCTGTTAGTGTTTGCCAGCCTGTCGGCAACGGCGCCGCCCGGCACCCCTCAGATCGTGGTCGCGGCCGGGCTGCTGGCTGTGTTGGCCGGAATCGTGCAGGTTGCCATGGGGCTGGCCCGCCTGGGTGTGCTCGTGAATTTCGTCTCCGATGCCGTCATCGTCGGGTTTGCCGCCGGCGCCGGGGTCCAGATTGCCACCAGCGAGTTGCGTCACCTGTTTGGGCTGAGTTTCCCGAGCGGTACCCTCATCGAGACAATCGGCAACCTCGTTGCCCATCTCCCGCAAACCAACCTTCCCACGCTGGCCCTGGGCCTCGGCACGCTGCTGCTGATGGTGCTCCTCCAGAGGCTGAAGCCGGAATTGCCCGCTATGGTGATCAGCCTTGTCGTCGCGTCCGCGGTTCTGGTTGTTCTCGGGCTGAGCCACGCCGGTGTGAAAGTCATCGGGCGACTGCCGAGCAGCCTGCCACCGGTGGCCAGGCTTCCGCTCTTCAACCTGAATCTGATCGCCGACCTGGCTCCCGGCGCCCTGGCCATCGCGGCCCTGGCGTTAATCCAGGCGATAGCGATTGCCCGCTCGCTGGCGGCCCAAACCGGTGAGCGACTGGAGAGCAATCAGGAGTTCGTGGGGCAGGGGCTGGCGAATATCGCCTGTGGGTTCCTGTCGGGCTATCCCACCGGTGGTTCCCTCTCCTGCTCGGCGATTAACTACGAGGCCGGAGCGCAAACCGCGCTGGCCTCGGTGTTTTCCGGCCTTTTCACACTCGTGGGGATGCTCACCCTGGCCCCCCTGGGCGTCTTTCTGCCCCGTGCCGCGCTCTCCGGCGTGCTGATTGTTGTTGGTCTCAGCATGATCAAGCAGCGCCAGATGATGCACATCCTGCGCAGCAGCCCCGGAGATGGGCTCATCATGGTGGTGACGTTCGTGGGGACCCTGTTTCTCCGGATCGATTTTGCCGTCCTGGCGGGCATCTCGATGTCGCTGGGCTACTATATCCTCAAGACCAGCGCACCGCGGGTGCTCCCTGTGGTGCCGGATGACAACTTCAGACATCTCGCCCATCAGCCGCGCAAACCCGGGTGCCCCCAACTGGCCATCTTCGATGTCTTGGGCGACTTGTACTTCGGTGCCGTCAACCATGTCGAGGAGACGATTCGCCGCCATCAGGCGAGCCATCCCGGCCAGCGGTTCTTGCTCCTGCGAATGCACAGCGTCCAGCACTGCGACATCAGCGGGGTTCACATGCTCGAGGGCATTCTGCGGAGCTACCGGGAGCGGGGTGGGGACCTGTTTCTGACGCGTGTCCGCGCCCCGGTTCTGCGCTTGATGAAAGCGACCGGTTTCTACGACACGCTGGGCGCCGATCACTTTCTCAATGAGGACGAGGCGATTGAATACCTGTTCTACAAGGTTCTCGATCCGGCGATTTGCATCTACGAGAGCGATGTGCGCGTCTTTCGCGAGTGCCAGAACCTGCCCAGGCCGGACCACGCGGTCGAGATCCTGGTTCCCACCGACATCCCTATTCGCGGCGTACCGGATGTCTCGCCGCGCGACTTGTGGCAACAACTGCACAGCGACCGGCCGCCGCGGGTGATCGACGTTCGCGAGCCGCGCGAATTCAAGCAGGGCCATATTCCACACGCCCAACTCGTGCCACTGCCGACCCTGCTGTCCGAGAAGCTGGAGTTGGCGCGCGATGGGACTGTCGTCTTCGTCTGCCGCGGCGGGCGGCGGAGTACGCGCGCCGCAGCGATCGCCCGCGACCAGGGCTACGAGAATGTCGCTGTTCTGCAGGGCGGCATGTTGGCCTGGGAAGCGGCCGGCTTGCTGAAGGCGATCGACTACGATGGGAATTGAGAGGACAGGCGATGAATGGAGGCTCCTCCCACAATTTCGGGGTCGATTTGGTCCGGGCCACCGAGGCGGCCGCCCTGAGCGCGGGCCGCTGGATGGGCCTGGGGAAGCGCGACGAGGCCGATGATGCGGCGGCCCACGCCATGTTCGAGTCCTTGAACGAGCTGGATGTGGATGGCTACATCGTCGTCGGCGAAGAGGGCAAACTCGGCGTGCGCTCGCCGTTGGAGAGTGGCCGGCGCGTGGGCACCGGCAACGGTCCGGCGATGGATGTCGTGGTCGATCCGATTGACGGGCGGGCCTTGCTGGCCCAGGGACGACCGGGAGCCATTGCGGTGGCCGCTGTGGCCTCGCGCGGCTCGATGTGGTCACCCACCCCGGCCGTCTACATGGAAAAGATCGTCGTGGATCGCGACGTGGCCCACGCTCTGGTCCCGGAATGTATGGACGCCCCCGCCGCCTGGACGTTGGCTCTCGTGGCCAACGTCAAAAAGAAAGCGGTGCGCGACCTGGTCGTCTTCGTGTTGGACCGGGCGCGCCATGCCGATCTCATCGAGGAAATCCGGCGGGCCGGGGCACGGGTGATGCTGCGCTCCGACGGCGATATCGCCGGGGCGGTCATGGCGGCCTCCCCCGGGCGAGGCGTGGACATTCTCATGGGGGTGGGCGGTGTGGCGGAGGGGGTCATTGCCGCCTGCGCGGTCAAGGCGATGGGTGGGGCGATGCTGGGCCGCCTGGCACCGCAGAGCGAGCGCGAGCGGGCCGCCGTCGAAGCGGCCGGACTGGACATCCGGCGGATCCTGGCCTGTGATGAGGTCGTCTCGGGTGAGCAACTCTACTTCGCGGCGACCGGGATCACCGATGGCCCGATCCTGTCCGGCGTGCAGTACCACGGCAACCGGGCCGAGACCGCGTCCCTCGTGCTGCGTTATGAAACCGGCCGGCGCCGGATCATTCAGACGGAGCATGTGGTTGAGTGACGAGGTGAATAGGCCCCGTGAAAAGGACGATCTGAGAGGAGCGATCCGTGGCGAAATCTGGGCGGAAGTTGGTCTATTCCACCGATCCCGAGCCGGAGCCTG
>DOUV01000240.1 GCA_003520455.1 Chloroflexota bacterium
CGAGAGCGGCGGCGCCGAGGCCCGCGCCATTCTGGCCGGGCTCTATCCTCACAGTGGCCGCGCCCACATCGTCGGCGTCACCGGCGCTCCAGGTGCCGGAAAAAGCTCGCTGGTCAACACCCTGGCGCAAGTTGTCCGCCAGCGCAACCGGACGGTGGCGATCGTTGCGGTCGATCCCACCAGCCCCTTCACCGGCGGAGCCCTCCTGGGCGACCGCATCCGCATGCGCGACCACGCCGGCGACCCTGGGGTCTTCATCCGCTCGATGGCCAGCCGGGGGAGCCTGGGCGGCCTGGCGCGGGCCACCGGCGATGTCGTCACAGTCCTCGATGCCGCTGGCTTCGACCTGATCTTCGTCGAGACCGTCGGTGCCGGCCAGGTCGAGGTGGATATTGCTCGCGAGACCCACACCACCGTGGTCATCGAGGTGCCGGGCTTGGGCGACGAGGTCCAGGCGATCAAGGCAGGGTTGTTGGAGATTGCCGACATCTTCGCCGTGAACAAGGCCGATCGTGAAGGCGCGCAGCAAGCCGTCCTGGCCCTGCGGATGATGCTCGATCTGGATAAGCATAGCAGCAAGGGCTGGAAAATCCCGATTATCAAAACAGTTGCCACGCGTAGCGAGGGCCTGCAGGAACTGGCCGACGCCATCGAGGCGCACCGCGCCTATCTTGAGACCACCGGTGAATGGCGCGCTCGCGAGCGCACCCGAACCAATGAGGAGTTTCAGCGCCTGTTGCGGCGGGAGTTGATGGAACGTCTGCTGGCACGGGTCGGCCGCGCGCGCTTCGACAACATGCTCGAGCGGCTCGTCGCTCGCGAGATCGATCCGTACAGAGCCGCCGAAGAACTGCTCGGTCAGTTCTGAGTCTTCCGTCCACACCCATGTCGCGGCCTGGAACGCAGCACTTGTGACAGGGGGAACCACTTGTACGGCGAGGTCAAAGTCTTCACAGGCACCGCTCACCCCGAGCTGGCCATCGAAATCTGCAACTACCTCAAGATCCCACTGAGCGAGGCGGATGTTTTTCAGTTTCCCAACGAGAACATCTTTGTGCGGTTGGGCTCGAGCGTCCGCGGGCAGGATGTCTTTGTCATCCAGCCTATGAGCCGCCCGGTCAACAAAAACATCATGGAACTGCTGATCTTGCTCGACACCTTCAAGCGTGATTCAGCCGGGCGCATCACGGCCGTCTTTCCCTACATGGCCTATGCCCGCTCAGACAAGAAGGACCAACCGCGGGTCCCGATTTCGGCCCGCCTCATTGCCGACATGATCGAGACCGCAGGCGCCGACCGCTATTTGACGGTCGACCTGCACGCCGGGCAGATTCAAGGCTTCTTCCGGATCCCCGGCGACGAACTGACAGCCTTCCACATCCAGCGAAACTACCTGCTCGACAAGGATTTACGGGATCTGGTCGTCGTGGCGCCCGATGCCGGGCGGGCGAAGGATGCCCGGTACCTGGCAGACGCCTTGGACGCCCCGCTGGCCATCGTCGAGAAGCGCCGCGTCGGCAACGACCCCACCGCGCGCGCCCTCCAGCTCATCGGGGAGGTGCGGGATCGCACCGCGATTGTCTTCGACGACGAGGTTGACACCGCCGGCACGATCACCAGTGCGATCCACTTCCTCAAAGAAGTCGGAGCCCACGACGTCTACGCCGTCGCGACCCATGCGATCCTCTCGCCGCCGGCCGTCGAGCGGCTGAGCCAGGCCCCGCTCACTGAGTTGATCGTCACCAACACCGTGCCGATCCCTCCCGAGAAGCGCCTGCCCAATATGACGATCCTCAGTATCGCGCCCCTGCTGGGTGAGGTCATCCGGCGGATCCACTTCGGCATCTCGGTCGGGGCGCTGTTTAACGAGTAGATCCGCTGCGCGGTGAGAGTGGTCAAAGACCGCTGCCTCTCCAGGAGAGACGTCAGGCCCGCTCAACAGTCGGCACGTGCCGCCGCTTGTGCGAGCGCCTGCGCTCAATCCGTTCAATGCGGCCCGCCTCGCATCCGTTTCCGGCCTCCGGCGCCACACGGCCGAGAGGCCACCTTGCTCTCCTCCTTTGGGATTCACCTTCGCTATGGTATAATACCTCCTTCGTAGGAGGACTACTCCATGCTTCGAAAACTTGTCAGCACCATTCTCGGTGATCCCAACGAGCGCGAGGTTCGCAAGCTTCAACCGCAGGTTGATGAGATCAACGCGCTCGAACCCGACTATACAGAACTGAGCGACGCCGCTCTCCGCGCGAAGACCGACGAATTTAAGGCGCGTCTGGACAAGGGAGAGTCGCTCGAGGACCTGCTGCCGGAGGCGTTTGCCGCCGTCCGTGAGGCCTCCCGGCGCACCATCGGCCTGCGCCACTATGATGTCCAGCTCGTCGGCGGGATTGTCCTGCATCAGGGCAAAATTGCCGAGATGAAGACCGGCGAGGGCAAGACCCTCGTGGCGACCATGCCGCTCTATCTCAACGCGCTGCTGGGCCGCGGCGCCCACCTCGTCACCCCGAACGACTACCTCTCGAAGCTGGGTGTCCAGTGGATGGGTCCGATCTACCACCTGCTGGGGGTCAGCGCCGCCGTCATCCAGAGCCAGGGCAGCGATGGCGTCTTCCAGCCGGCCTACATCTACGATCCCGGCTACGAATCCAACGACGACCGCTACCAGCACCTCCGCCCCATCAGCCGGTACGATGCCTACCGCGCCGACATCACCTATGGGACCAACAACGAGTTCGGCTTCGACTACCTGCGCGACAACATGGTGCGCCACCTCTCGCAGCGAGTGCAGCGCGAACTCTACTACGCGATCGTCGACGAGGTAGACAACATCCTCATCGACGAGGCCCGGACGCCGCTGATCATCTCCGGCCCCGCCGAGGAGTCGTCGGATCTGTACCAGCGCATGGCGCAGGTCGTGCGCTCCTTCAAGGGCGTCGACCAGCGCACCTACGATGATCTGCGCAAAGCCGCCGAGGCCGGCGATCGCGATGCTGAGGCCAGGCTGCGCCGCTACGACTTCGTCGTGGACGAGAAAGCCCGCGTCACGAGCCCGCTCGAGAGTGGGATCGAGAAGGCCGAGCGCACCCTGGGCGTGCAGAACCTCTACGATCCGGCCAACTTCGAGCTGACCCACTACCTCGACAACGCCGTCCGAGCCCACGGGCTCTACCAGCGCGACCGCGACTACATCGTCACCGATGATGGCCAGGTCATCATCGTGGACGAGTTTACCGGCCGCCTGATGTACGGCCGCCGCTTCAGCGAGGGTCTCCACCAGGCCATCGAGGCCAAAGAGGGTGTCGCCATCCAGCGCGAGAACATGACCCTGGCGACGATCACCTTCCAGAACTACTTCCGTATGTATGAGAAACTCGCCGGCATGACCGGTACGGCGCTCACCGAGGCGGAAGAGTTCCACAAGATTTATAAGCTCGATGTCGTCGCGATCCCGACGGACCGCCCCGTCATCCGCAATGATCTGCCCGACGTCGTCTACAAGAACGAGCGCGGCAAGTACAATGCGGTCCTGGAAGAGATCAAGGAGATGCACGAACTCGGACGGCCGGTACTCGTTGGTACCGCCAGCATCGAGCGTTCCGAGCATCTCTCACACCTCCTCAAACAGGCGGGCATCCCCCATGAAGTGCTCAACGCCAAGTACCACGAGCGCGAGGCCGAGATCATCGCCCAGGCTGGCCACCCCGGGGCCGTGACCATCGCCACCAACATGGCAGGCCGTGGCGTGGACATCCTGCTCGGTGGCAACGCCGAGGGGCTCGCCCGGCGCGAGCTCCGCCGGAAGTATGGCGGTGACCTCTCGCAGGTCAGCGCGGAAGAGTACCGGGAAACGCTCCGGCGCTTCGAGGAGCAGGTCAGGCGCGACCGCGAGCAGGTCATCTCGCACGGCGGGCTCCACATCGTTGGAACTGAGCGTCACGAGGCGCGCCGCATCGACAACCAGCTCCGTGGTCGCGCCGGCCGCCAGGGCGATCCCGGCTCGAGCCGCTTCTACCTCAGCCTGGAAGATGACTTGATGCGCCGCTTCGGTGGGCAGAATATCATCGGCCTCATGGACCGCTTCGGCCTCGAGGACGATATGCCGATCGAGCACGGCATGGTCACCAAGGCCATCGAGAACGCCCAGGTCCGCGTCGAAGGCTACAACTTCGACATTCGGAAGCACGTGCTCGAATACGACGACGTCGTCAATAAACAGCGCGAGGTCATCTACGGGCAGCGTTACGAGGTGCTGAGCGAGGAGAACCTTCGGCCCCAGGTCGAGCGCATGCTCAACGAAGAGATCAGCCACCTCGTCGCGACGTACGTTCCCGACAATCCGACTGAGGAGCCTGACTTCCTCAATCTCTACAACGCCGTGCGCACGATGATCCCTCTCCCGCCTGAAATCCAGCCCAGCAAGTGGGAGAAGATGGCGCCGGATGAGATCGAGGAGCAGCTCCAGGGACTGGTCACGCGACTCTACGACGAGCGCGAGCGCTCTTGGGGGCCGGAGCTCACCCGCCAGATCGAGCGACAGCTCATGCTGGACGTGGTCGACCACCTGTGGGTCCGCCATCTCACAGCGCTCGACGAGCTACGCGACGGCATTGGGCTCCGGGCGATTGCCCAGCAAGATCCCCTCGTGGCCTACAAGCGTGAGGCCTACGACATGTTCCATCAGCTTGTGGAGCAAATCGAAGAGACTGTCGTCCACAGTTTCTTCGCAGTCCAGCCGATGATCGTCCAGGAGTCCGAGGCTCCCCGCCAGATGTACACCAATCGCGACGGCGCCGCCGCTGCTGACGGCAAGGCCCGACCGGTCAAGAAGGAGCACGAGCTCGGGCGCAACGACCCGTGCTGGTGCGGCAGCGGCAAGAAATACAAGAAATGTCACTGGCGAGAGGATCAGGCCAAAGCCAAGGCCTCCCGGCGCGAGCGCCGGCCGGTCGCCAACCCGTAGAGACGCCCCGGGGAGCATCAGGCGCGGAGGGGTGGGGACGGCCCATGTAGAGACGGCCCGGTGGGCCGTCTCTACATGGGAGGGTCGCACGGCTGTCCGCCGGGTGGATGCAGGTGAAGGATCTGTACCCTCTCTCCTGTGGCATGCGAACATCGGCACCTTGCCCCAGGAACGAGTACTGCGGCCTCAATATCGTGCGGATCAGATCGCTGAGCGGACAGGCTATTCAGCCCGTCCGCGATCGCGCGGCTGTCTCCATCAGGAGCGCGACCTGCCAATGTACGATCCCGACCTAGCCGATCGTATGGAGGACATCGACCCGCAGTTCCGGGCCCTCCTCCGTGAGCATATCACCACCTTTATCAGGTGGGATATCTTGCGCTTCTTCGTCGAGACGAACCGCGAATCCGCACCGCTCGACGAGATTGCAGCCGCGGTTGGTCGCGAGCCGGCCGCCCTGCTCGCCGAGTCAGCCGATTTGGTCCGCGCTGGATTCCTCGGCCGCCGCACCGTCGAGGGCACAACCCACTACGTCATCACGCAGGAGAGACGGCGGCGCGCTCAGCTTGAGACCTTCCTGACCGCAACGCACGACCGCGAGTTTCGCCTCAAAGTCATTTACCACCTCCTGCATCCCGATTAGTGCGTGCTGAACGCGAACGATCCATTTGATGCTTCACTCGCGTCTCTTCATCCGCTCCGCCCTCGTCCCCTTCGATGCCAGGCACCCTGGTGGGAGCAGCACGTTCGAAGGATCTCGGGACGCACACCAACGCTGCATCTATGAACCGGAGGGATGGCTTGGACGCAACACAGCTTGAATCGTTGCGACGCTGGCCCAAGGTTGAGTTGCACCGCCACCTCGAAGGCACCCTGAACGTTCAGACCGCCTGGGCTCTCGCCCGGGCCGCGGGGGCCGTCGAGGCGGACGAGCCCCTCGCCAGCTTTGCGCGCCGCGTTCAGTGGGACCCCACCGACCCGCCCCACTTCGAAGAATTCCTCGGCAAGTTCAACTTCCTGCGCCAGTTCTACACGAGTCGAGAGGCTATCGAACGCGTGGCCCGCGAGGCAGTCGCGCAAGCCGCTGCCGAGCAGATTCGCTATCTCGAGCTACGCTTCAACCCTGATCATTTCGCTGAGGCCGCCGGGTTGCCACAAGCCGAAGTTGCCAGTTGGATTCTGGCTGCTGCGACCGGCGAGGCGTCCGCCCACCCCATCACCGTGCGCTTTCTGATCACCATCAATCGCAATCGGCCGCTCGCCGCCGCGGAGGAGGCGCTGGCTGCGGCCCTGGCCAACCTGGGGACCGGGATCGTCGGGCTCGACCTGGCCGGCAACGAGGCTGGCCCCGAGCCGGATGGTCTGACAGCACTCTTCCATGAGGCCGCGGCGGCCGGCCTGGGGATCACCGTCCATGCCGGGGAGGTTGGTCCGCCCACCAACGTCTGGTACGCGTTGGATCACTTCCGGGCCGACCGCATCGGGCACGGCATCCAGAGCATTCACGACCCGGCGCTGGTCGCCATGTTAGCCGAGCGTGGGATCGCCCTGGAAGTCTGCCCGACCAGTAATCTCCAGACCGGGGCCATCTCTCGCCTGGACGAGCACCCGCTGGGGGCTCTCCACCGCGCGGGAGTGCCGGTCACCCTCAACAGCGACGATCCGGGCATCAGCCAGACCACGCTCACCGGCGAGTACGCCCTGGCGTTGACGGACCTTGGCCTCACCCCCGCCGATCTCCGCGACCTGATCTTGACGGCCGTCGATCATGCCTTCCTGCCCGCCCCCGAGCAGGCCGCGCTGCGGGCCGAGTTGGCACGGGCCTTGGCTCCAGCGCTAGAGTCGCTCGAAGAGGCGTCCTAAAGCGCCGGTCAAGTCATCCCACGGGGGCGGAAGCGAAAACTTCCGAAGTCTTGTGCGCCGCCACTGCCCGCCTCGATCCCCGCCGTCGGAGCGCGCTTTGGGCACGCACGATCCCCACCAGACTTCGGAAGTCTGACGACGTGACCGGCGCCCTAGGACGACCACGCCCGGAGAACGCAGCCGGCGGCCCAAGATCACGGCGTCCGGACCGCGTCACCAACTTGGGGAAGCCCTGCCAACGTCCATCGGCGCTTCGCACCTCACCCGCTCGGCTGCTGAGCCACCCCAGGTGCCCCCCGACCGCGTGGCCCGGCTCACCACGACCGGCGTGGCCCTCAGGCCTCGCCCCATAGACACCCAACGCCCCGCCACGTGGCGCCCGTTCAACGCCACCCCGCCCCGTGCGCTCGCGCTGCTCTTGGCACCTCGATCACTGTTGAGACGCCCCGCCAAACTCCATCAATAACTTGCGAAAAACAGCAAATCAGCTATACTATGGGCTGCTGGAGGGGTGCCAGAGTGGTTGATTGGGGCGCTCTCGAAAAGCGTTGTGGCCGTAAGGTCACCGGGGGTTCGAATCCCTCCCCCTCCGCCTCCTCAATAATCAGCAAACAGCGGCCCGCTTCTCGCGGGCCGCGGCTCGTTCATCGCCAAATGTTCTTCCCTCTTATTGGCGTAGCACCGGTTGAACCTTTTCACAAAACACAATAAGGCGGCCTCCTCCTTGCCGCTTAACCGCCTTCGCCAGGCAGTGTCATCCCTTGAAGGAAAAAGGCCGCCGGGAGAACCAGCGGCCTGAAAGACACACCCGCACCCTCACCCACCTCACGATCCCTGAGTGCCAGGCTCACGCCCCTCGCGGCCACCGCTCACGAACCTGACCAAAGGCTTCTCCGGTGACACTCCGTGCCATCACGAAACCCGTGACGCAGAGTACAAATCCAAAGACCATGAAGCAGGCGACGGTATAGCTCTCGATCATATGGGTGAGACCAACGGTAGCAGCAAACCCGATGACCATGAGCACCAGGCCAAAAACGAACAGGACAATGCCCATCAGATCTTCAATCGTCGGAAGCATCATACGACACCACTCCTCTCCCTCACTATCTCTACGTTCCTCCACCCCAAACTGTTCCCTCTCATCCCGAACAAAAGCAAATTCCATACCTTCTCATGGAGACCAGCGACCCCATGAGACAGGCACCACAGAACCCATGGGCCGACATTCCCCACATGTGGGGAGCCGAATTTGAAATTAGGGCAAGAGCAGCCACAACCCCTGGACAGAGGAAACAGGGGGCACAACGAGCAAGAATCTGGACCATTTGGGGCTGGTCGCCGGGATGTATGATGAATTGGGGATCGGCGAGTTGCTCGATCAGTGGATTGTGGGTAGTGTCCCTCGACTGCCGT
>DOUV01001033.1 GCA_003520455.1 Chloroflexota bacterium
CTGGAGCAGCACTCCTCGGGATACAAGCGCAGCCCCGAACTCTCGGGGCCGCCGGGCTCTCTGATGATGGGTTCACCTTTCTGTAAAAGTGGTGCGTACGCGCCACTTTTACAGAACGTGTGAGATCCTGGTGGCGAAATCGCTTCCAGGGCGGACGAGGGGCTCGTAGTGCGCGTTTTAGCGCGCTGAAGCGCGCACTACAAACGGGCACCCGCGACTTGTACCAATTCGCCAACAGGATCTTTCTAACCGTGGGAGTGTCAACGCAACAACATCACGCTGTACGGCGTCTTCCTCACTCGCGAGCGAGAGCGACTCAATGAGATGACCCCGCTGTTTGAGCGCGACCAGGTGCAACCGCTCGTGGACGAAGTGCTTTCGCTGGACGAGGTCGCGAAAGCCCACGAGCGGCTCGACAGCGGTCACGGCCGCGGGAAGATCGTCCTGCGAATCGGCGAAGGCTGATACCGCGTGTTCCAAGCCTCCCTGGCGCCCTCGACGAGGTGCAGGTCGAGTCGCTTGGGCAGCCTGCCGGCCGCGCGTGCGAGACCCTTGCGGGCCTCGAAGCGCCGGAGCATGGTGCTCCGGCGATAGACCACCTTCAACCCAGACTGTTGACAACGGGAGAAGCGTCAATATATACTCACGATGTTCCACCTTCGGGCCAATCATCCAGAAATTGTATCACAGTCGCAGGCAAGCCGCGTCGCAGTGGCGTTCTCGGGTTCACTTCTACTGCAGACGCGCATTTGCGGTTCGATCTTGTTGAGGACAAGGGTCGGGAGTGCTTTTCAATGTGACGCGGATTTGCGCGTCGCGCTAAAAAGCGTGAATTGCCTCTGGCGAACCTTGCGTAAGAAATCGTTTGTCACGAGGACCTCGATTTCGGACTCAGACGGCGGTTGATGCGTTTCTTTCCCAGCGCCTTCTTCCAACACAGCGTTCACCCTATTCGCCCTCATGGCAGACTACGTCCTGCCCCGAGGTAGGGCCATCTGGACGACAAATCTCTGGAGCCTGCCTGGCAGCGGCGAGCGCGCCCTACGTACCACTCTGCGCTGGCCTGGTCACGTCATCTCGGCCCGACGACCGGACTGCGAAAGTGGTAAGTCTTATCCAGACCCGCGGTCTTCAAGCGTTCCCTCGCAAGGATCCCGAGTTGCCGGTAACGTGGCTCTCGGCCGACCGGATGGGGTTCACCGGCCGGCGGTTGGTCGAAGAGGATCGCCAATTGTTGGCCCCGTACGCTAACGAGTTCCCGGCGAATGCGCCCGCGTACCAGAGAATGGGCTCCCGGCGTGTCGTACTCCCGTCAAATCATCGCCATAGATTTGTTCGGACGCAGCGCTACTTTTACGAGGGATGGGGCTCAGCCTGCCGCTGCGGCTGCCCGAGCACAACAGCCAGATCTAAGGGGATTGTTTGGGCTATGCGCCGGAAGCGATCGATGCTTTGCGGGTATGTCGCATTATTGAGGGGAACCATCTATTAAAGGAGAGCTGGTGTGGACTTCCGTCTGACCGAAGAACAGCAACTCTTTCGCGACACGATCGCTGACTTTGTCGATCGGGAAGTGATTCCGGTCGCGACCGAGATGGACGAGCGTGAGGAATTCCCGTGGACACTCTTCCGCCGCGCGGCCGCGCTCGGCCTGCTGGGCGTGCGCTACCCGGAGAAGTACGGCGGCGTGGGCACCGACTTCCTGACTTTCAACCTGATGCTGGAAGAGCTGTCGCGAGGCTCCCTGAGCCTGGCGGCCGTGATCGCGATGCAGGGCCTCATGGGGACCGACTTCATCTACCGCTTCGCCACCGAGGAACAGAAAGAGCGCCTGCTCGTTCCGGCCATTCGGGGCGAGAAGGTGGGCTCGATTGCCATGACCGAGCCGGGGGCCGGTTCCGACCTTGGTGCCATCCGCACCACGGCCGTTCGTGATGGCGACGGCTACCGCATCAACGGCACCAAGATGTGGATCACGAGCGCCACGGCCGCCGATTTCTTCACTGTCGCCGCCAAGACGAACCCCGACGCCGGCTTCAAGGGCGTCGACCTGTTCCTCGTCGAGAAGAGTTCACCCGGCGTCAGCGTGGGTAAGCAGATCAAGAAGCTGGGCGTGCGCGCCTCGGAGACGGCCGAGTTGATTCTGGAAGATGTGCGCGTGCCGGCAACCAACCTGCTCGGCGGCAGTGAGGGGCGCGGCACCAGCCTCCTGCGGGCGATTCTTAACGAGATCCGCGTCATCACCGCGTCGATGAGCATCGGCCTCGCCCGTGCGGCGCTTGACGCCGGAGTGCGCTATGCGCAGGAACGACAGGCCTTTGGCCGCCCGATCATCAAGTTTCAAGCCATTGAGCATAAGCTGGCTGAAATGGCGACCCGGCTGGAAGCCGCCCGCGCTCTGACGTACCACGCCATCTGGCTCGTGGACCAGGGGCAGGCCGACACCAGGCTCTCGGCGATGGCCAAGCTCTTCGCTTCAGAGACAGCCAACTACGTCGCTGACGAGACGACCCGCATCTACGGCTCCTATGGGTTCGCAATGGAGTACGATGCCCAGCGCTACTTCCGGGACGCCCGATTCCTCCTTTACGGGGGAGGCACCTCGGAGTTGCTGCGCGGCATGATTGGCCGGGAGCTCTCGAACTGATCGACCAGTTTGATCTACCGAGGGAGATAGAGGATGCCCTGCGAGCGCCAAAGCCGTACGTTGGGGCCGGCCCGGGCGACGGCCGGCGCGGAC
>DOUV01000257.1 GCA_003520455.1 Chloroflexota bacterium
CGAGGCGCGCCGTGGATACCGCGACTATTTGTCCGGCCGTGCTCACCGTCCAGCATTCAACACCCCGCATGGATCATCAGGCCGGCTCCCGCCCGCACCCTGTTCGTCACCACGAGCGCCTGGGAGTGTGCACCCTGCTGATTGGACTGAAGCCGAGACCTCGAAGCGCCTTGACCCCCTCGCGCAGATCGAGGTGGGGCATCTGTACGCGCAGGAGGGCGTATAGGACTCGCGGCAGGGCCACCGCGCCCGGGTACGCCAGGCAGCGATCCTCCCAGATCGGACCAAACTTCTCCTTGAAGGCGGCCAGGGAGCGCGAATGGTAGACCTGGTTGAAGCCTTCGGCGAGCGTATTCAACACCCGATCCGCGGAGAGCGGCCCGTCGCCCGCGTGCGGGGCGCGGGCGACGGGAGCCAGCCCCAGGCTCAACCAGTGGGCACCGCCCTCTTTGAGGTGCAGGGCCGTCTTGGTGATCAGGTACTCCATCGTGCCGTTCGGCGCATCCACGTGCCGGCGCATCAGGTCGGCCGCCCAGCCGGAGACGGCTGGCATGGGCACCCAGGTCATAAAGGCCGTCACCCGCCCCTGACTGTCGAAGGCGACCGCCGTACGAGTGAGGCCATCGCCAACCAGGCTCGATCCCATCGTAAAGGCCATCTCGCCGCCCACTTTGCCCGCGAGCCAGCGCTCATTGATGGCCTCGAGCTGGGCGACGACCTCCCGCTCGTCAACGAGCGGGTACAGGCGGAACTCCCACCCCTCACGTTCGCCCCGGTTGAGCGCAGACCGCAGGTCTTGGCGGGCCTTGCCTTTGATGTCCCAGCTCCGCAGGTCGAGCAGTGCTTCTTCTCCGATCTTCATCAGATCGAACCCGGCAGCGCGGTAGAGCCCCTCGTGGCGTGCCTGGACTTGATAAAACGCCGGGACCCAGTCGTTTCGATGACACATCTCGCTGAACGCCGCGATCGCTGACCCGAGCCGTGCCTCCGGGCCGACAGGATCGCCTGCCGCCAGCGCTACGCCACTCTCCAGATGATAGGCGATGTATGTCTCGCTGTCGCTAAAGAAATAGGCCTTGTCAGGGGCCAGACTGAAATAGGCGATGCTGCTGGTGCCAAAGCGGTCGAAGATCAGGCGCGCCAGGGTCTCGCCCTCCGGCCGGCGCTCCTCGGGAACCAGCACCGGCCGGAAGAGATTGAAGGTCACGTAGGCCAGCGCGACGATACCCAGTAAGCGAATGCTTTCCAGGAACCAGGCCGCGCGGCGGGTGAGCGGCGGGAAGAGATTATGGCCCTGGAAGGTGATCAGGTTGAGGGCCTCGATGAACGCCCGGTCGACGGTGAATTCGCCGCCAAACTGGTGCCGCAGGAGCCAGAATCCCAGAAAGGCGTAGAGCACGAAGAAGAGCAGCGCGTAGGGAGCCGCGAAGAGGAGGTTTTGGGCCGCGTGGGGGTCGCTGCGGACCACAAAGACATCCCGCCAGAGCCAGAGCAGCCCCAACAGGGCGCCGGCCACCAGGGCCTCTTCAACATCGAGTCCCTTGAGCAGGTGGGTGACAACCGAGATGGCCAGCAACCAGGAGGTGGCTACCCACGCACTCCGCTTGCGCGCGGCGAGATGCCAGGCGACGGCGATGAGAAAGAAGCCTGTGACCAGCGTCAGGGATCGGCTGCTCAGCGTGATCTCGGGAGGCAGGAGGTTGCGCAGCAGCCGCAGGCGAGGGGCAGCCCCGAAGAGCGAGGCTGAGCTGACGTTCAACAGCCCCATCAGGGCCACAATGATAGCCATCACCAGCGCTTTGCGCTGCGGCGTCAGCCACACGATGCGCACAGAAACACTCCCGAACAGGGCTCGAGCGCCGGTCCAGGCGTCGCCGAGACGATTGCAGAGCACCTTGTGAAGGCGCCTTCAGGTTCGCAGTGCGCGCTGCAGCGCGCCTTCAACCGCTCACGCGGTTCCTCCGAACCATGGTCCCACCCGCGCAACGACACCTTGACCGATGTTCTAGTGGGACTTGCGGTATTCGGCATACAGGCGGCGCGCATGCTCGATGCGCTGGAGGGCGGTCTCACGCAGTTCCCAGCCCTCCGCTTTGACGCGCTTGCCTTCAAGGTCCTTATAGACCGAGAAGAAGTGCTCGACCTCCCGCAGATAGTGGGCCGGTACATCGCTCAGAGCATGCATGTCGGCGTAGAGTGGGTCGCGGGCAGCCACTGCCAGGATCTTGTCGTCAGGCTTGTTCTGGTCCACCATTCGGAACAGCCCGATAGGCCGTGCCTCCAGCACGCAGCCCGGGAAGGTCGGCTCACTGATCATGACGAGCACATCGAGCGGGTCGCCGTCGTCGTACAGCGTGCGCGGGATCAAGCCGTAGTCCCCCGGATAGTGCAGCGGCGAGTAGAGCACGCGGTCCAGGCGCAGAAAACCGCCGTCGTGGTCGAACTCGTACTTGTTGCGCTGACCTTTGGGAATCTCGACGATCACGTGGATCACGTCGGGCGGGTTCGGACCGCTGGGTAGATCGTGCCATAGATTCATGTGACAGGCTCCTCAGCACACGTCGCTGCCACTCCACGGCCCCTACGACCGTGCAGGGCTCCCCATATCGCCACACAGGATTATACTGCTCGCCCCAGTCGGCGGAAAGCCTGGCCCTTGCGAGGACCGGGCTGATTGTGAGAGCGAAGTCGCGGCTCGGCACGAAGAAGGGTGGCGCGCGAGCCGCCCAGGGCCGTGCCGGCGGCAATGTCGTTGTCAGGGAAGCACCAGTGCCAGGGCGGGTTTCGGACGATCCG
>DOUV01001011.1 GCA_003520455.1 Chloroflexota bacterium
TGCGAACAATTCGTGACACTACCAAGGTCGTCGAATATGGATAGACCTGCTGTACAAGCTCGTTGTGGAATAATTTCAGGGCCTTTCGTTGGAAGGCCTCACTGCCGACGGCTCAGGTGGCCTGCCCCTGCTACAGGCGTTATGGTACACGGGTGATCCCATTGCGGAGCGCCGAGCGGGCGGGCATGGTACTTCGTCATCCAAAGTGCCCGATTCGGGCGACGACGCGACGTCCCTGTCAGGCAAAAAAAGTCACAGGGTGTCAGGTGCCCAACGTCCCTGGATGCGGGGCCGGGTCCTCGGCCTTCCACGACCTGACAGCCGGCGATGGGATGCCGATTCACCAGACTACTGTCGACTTGTTAGTCGCGATCCGGCTCAGCGACTGCAATAACGCCTGGCCCTTGGTTCACGGGTGCGACCGTCTGCGCCGCTCCTGGGAGGCGCATGACTGATGAGTGAGGCCGCTGTAAGGGGTCGCATCTCGTGCGATACCGCCTCAGCGCTTGGCTGCACCAACAGTTCCTGGTCGTACGATCCTTTCGATCCTTAACGAGATAAGTTTGTGAGCGTTATGGTGTAAAAAAGAGGAAAGCGTGTATGAACGTTCTTGTGTGGCAAGGATAGAGTTATCTATCTATTACCCACATCTCCACAACAGAGGGAGAATGTAGTAAACTGGTAGCCAAGCAAGCATAGGTTGGAGGTATGTGATCGTTGGCTGAGAGTGCTTCGTTCTCATCATCTGAATATCAGTGGTGCCTGGAGGAGTTTGCGGCGGTAGACTTGCAAGATGCTCGCCTCAACTATCGATGCGGCCAGTTGGCGGTACAACTGGCCATGCAGACCCAGGGTCCGATTAACCAAGCCTGTGAAGATTGGGCGGATATCAAGGCGGCCTATCGCTTTTTTGATCATGATAAGGCGACACCGGAAGGCATCCGAGCGCCGCATCAGCAGCGGACGGTGGAGCGGATGGCCCAGCACGCGCGGGTGCTGGCGGTCCAAGACCCGACTTTCCTGAATTATACCCACCACCCCCAGACCGAAGGGCTGGGTCCGATTGGCACGAAGAGCCAGAAACAGGGCGGGTTTGGGCTGCATTCCACGCTGGCCAGCACGCCCGAGGGCCTGCCGCTGGGCGTGCTGACCCAAGCGGTCTTCATCCGGCCCGAAGACGAGCCTCCGCATCGACCGGAGGAATGGCGCCTGCTGCCCATCGAGGACAAGGCAAGCTATCGCTGGCGGCAAGCCTTCGAGCAGACCCTGGCGCTGGCACCCCCGGGCGTGGAAGTCATCACCGTCTGCGACCGGGAAGCCGACATCGACGAGCTGGTTGCCGTGGCTCAGCCACGGCAGGCTCCCGTGGTGGTGCGTGCCTCGTCGAACCGGGCCTTGTTGGATGAGGAAGTGCGTCAGCTGTGGCCCAAAGTGGAAGGCCGCCCCATCGCTGGCCAGCTCAGCGTTCATAGGCCTGGCAATGACAAGCGTCCGGCGCGTGAGGCCACGGTGTCGGCGCGCTCCGGCTCCGTCACCCTGAGACCGCCCTGGCGTCCCAACGGTCAGAAATTGCCAGCTGTCACCCTCAACGCCGTCCTGGTCCGCGAGGAAAATCCCCCCGCCGACATCGACGAGCCGATCGAATGGTTGCTGCTCACCAACACGCCCGTAACCGCCTTCGAGGAAGCCCAGGGCGTCATCGCTTGGTACTGCGCCCGCTGGCAAATCGAGGTTTTTCATAAAGTCCTCAAGTCCGGCGGTCGCGTCGAGGCCTGTCGCTTGCAGACGGCTGACCGTCTCCATCGCTTTGTCGCCTTGATGAGCGTCATTGCTTGGCGCTTGCACTGGATGACCTATATCAACCACTGTCAGCCTGACCTGCCATGGACCGGAGTCCTGACCACCAGCGAGTGGCAAGCGCTCTCTAGGCGTATTCACCAGTCAAGCCGCTTGCCAGACACGCTGCCGACCGTCCACCAGGCCGTCCGTTGGATCGCCCAACTCGGTGGCTTCCTCGCTCGCACGTCTGATGGCGAACCCGGAGTGACTACCCTCTGGCGTGGCTGGCAACGTCTGCAAGATCTGGCCGCCACTTGGCATCTTGTTAAGGAACAAACCCAACTTGTGGGTAATAGATAGATAGAGTTATAAATAGCGAGGCAGAACCGTAGCTTGTGTGAGAGCGAATATCTCCACTTGACTGTAATCGATTACTGTAATCGATACCAGCAGTATATCGAATCGCACGTGGTTGTCAAGGGGGTAGCCCATTCATGCAGGACTTTTAAGTTTTCGAATGGTCTGAGGAGGACATGGAGGTGCCGGCGCTGGCGGACCACGACGCCGTGTACGGTGCCGTGGCCTTTGTAGAGGGCGCGGGGGTCCATGGGATCCGCCCCATCATCGGGGCCGAGCTGACCCCCGCCGGTGGTCACCACCTCACCCTGTTAGTCGAGAACGAGATCGGCCGGGCCAACCTCTGCCGGCTGATCAGCCGGGCGCGCCATCAAGGGCCCAAGGGGCAGGTCGCCCTCCCGCCGGAGGAGCTCGCTGGCCACACGATGGGGCTTGCCGTCCT
>DOUV01001009.1:0-605 GCA_003520455.1 Chloroflexota bacterium
GGGGTCGAGCCCGGGAGGAAGTGCTATCTCGCTCCCCACGAACGCCCAGCCGGTGTGCGACCCAGGCAAGTCGCCCCAGCTTTTGCGCCACGCTCGTTCAATGGCATAATTAATCGCTCACACTCCCGATGTGTGGACCCATTTCTGTCACAGCTCAGATGCGACGCAGCCCGTAGGAGCCAACAGTGAAATCGGTTGTTGAAGAACAGATGCAGATCTTGATGCGCGGCACTCAATTCGGCGACGAACATCTGCGCCGCGTGATGGAGCAGGAGCTACGCGAGCGGCTGATGGAAGGGCGGGTCAACCCGGGAGTCGATCCGACGAAATACAGGGCCATGTATGAGATTGGCGCCATTAATAAGCCGTTGCGGGTCTACCTGGGAGTCGATCCGACGGCGCCGGACCTCCACCTGGGCCACACGGTCCCAATGCGCAAGCTCGCCCAGTTTCAGGCGCTCGGCCATCACGTGATCTTCCTCATCGGGAGTTTCACAGCCTTGATCGGTGATCCCAGTGACAAAGACAAGGCCCGACCGCAGAACACGCCCGAGCAAATCGCCGAAAACGTCCGCACGTACACCGAACAAGCCTGGAAAATTCTC
>DOUV01001009.1:649-3712 GCA_003520455.1 Chloroflexota bacterium
TCCGCTACAACAGCGAGTGGCTCAGCGAGCTCGATTTCCGCGACATCATCGGCCTGGCCAGCCAGTTCACCGTTTCCCAGTTCCTGCAGCGCGACAACTTTGCCCAGCGCTTTAGCCATAATGATCCGATCTTCCTGCACGAATTCTTCTATGCCTTGATGCAGGGCTACGACGCGGTCGCGCTACACAACGACGTTCAGATCGGTGGCACCGACCAGACCTTCAACATTCTGGCTGGCCGCAAGCTTCAGGAGCATTTCGGCCAACGCCCCCAGATCCTGCTGACCTTCCCCATGCTCCCAGGCACCGATGGCGTCATCAAAATGTCGAAGAGCCTCGGCAACGCCATCGGTATCACCGAGCCGCCCGAGGACATGTACGGCAAGCTGATGAGCATCCCGGATTCGGCCATGCCGATCTACTTTGACCTGCTCAGCCCGATGCATCCGAGCGAGATCGAGGCCATCTTCTCCGAGCTTGAGGCCGGCGAGCGCCATCCGCGGGACGTCAAGATGCTGCTTGCCCGTCAAATCACGGAGGTCTTTCACGGTCCCGAGGCAGCCGAGCGGGCCGAAGAGCATTTCAAGACCGTCTTCCAGCAACGCGAACTGCCGGAAGAGCTTCCGATCCACCGGCTCACTGAGCCCGTTTCACTGGTGGACCTTATCGCCTCCCTCAACCTCGCGAGCAGCAAGAGCGAGGCTCGCCGGCTGATCCAGCAGGGTGGAGTCACGCTCGATGGTGAGAAGGTTGGCGAGATCGATCGGCTGGTGGCACCGTCGGAGACGCCGGTGGTGTTGCGCGTTGGGAAGCGACACTTCGTCGAGTTAGTGAGCTGAGGATTCTACCCCGTACCCAGCGACGGCCTCCGGCGAGGTGTCTCGCCGGGGGCCGCTGTAGTTTAACAGCCCCTCACACTTGACCGAGCCTCTGATGACATTTGCCCCGTCTGGCTTTGCCTCGGCTGGAGTATGCTCAAGCCAGCAACTCCTGGAGGCCCCATATGTTCGAGACGATACTCGTTCCCCTGGATGGCTCAACCCTGGCTGAGACGGCACTCCCCTACGCCGCGGCGCTCGCCCGGCACTTTGAGGCCCAGGTGATTCTGGTTCGTTCGCTCTCGTGTGCGGCTGGCGAACCGGTGCTGGACAGCAACAGCGATCACCAGGCCAACGCCGTGTACCCGGAGCAGTTCAGAGAAGCCTGGGACTACCTTCGCCTGGCACGCCAGACCCCGCCGCTCTACGATGTGCCGGTCAAGATCGCCGTCCTCGAGGGCGAACCTGCCCAGACGATCATCGAGGCAGCGGACCGCTTCGAGGCCGACGTGATCGTGATGGCGACCCACGGCCGCGGCGGTGTCGCCCGCTGGGTCATGGGCAGTGTGGCCGACGAGGTGCTCCGCGGCGCGACCGTCCCGGTTCTGCTCGCCCGAGCACGAGTGAGGCACGAACGCCCCAGCCTCTCCGCACTGCTGAGAGGGACCCGGTCCTAGCGTGGCGTCTTGCGCTGTGCGCTCGAACCGGACCTGACGCCTCAGCGCCGGGCATTTTTCATCGCGACCGGGACCCAGATACGCGGCTGCAAGAACGGCGCCCTCACATCGACCAGAGTCTGCGCCTCGGACTGGAAGGTGAAGAGCTCGTAGTTTCCAGCGTTGTCCACCCCCCGCGCCTCAAACTCGTAGAGCCCATCTGCTGACGTGGTAAAAGTCACGCTGGTGGCCGTCGTCCGCTGCCAGAAGACCCATTCACCGCCGTCGATACGGTATTGTACGTCGTAGAACTGGATTCCGCTTCCGCCAGGATTGTCGCCCCCTGACCAACTCACCGGGAAACTCGCGGTTTTCGTGACGGCCGGAAGTGGGTTCATGTGGACAGTTGGTGCGATGCGGTCAACCAGGATTCTCGCTTCGGGCTGGAAGGTGAAGAGCTCATAGTTGCTCGCATTGTCCACCCCGCGCGCCTCAAACTCGTAGCGCCCGCTGGCGGGCGGCACGAAAGTCGCGCTGGTGGCCGTCGTCCGCTGCCAGAGCACCCAGGGACCGCCGTCGATGCGGTATTGAACATCATAGAACTGGATCCCGCTTCCGCCAGGATTATCCTCCCCCGACCATCTCACGGTGAAACTCGGGGCGTTTGTCACCGGCGGCAGCGGGCTCACATGCACTGAGGGCGCAATCGTATCGACGGTCGTCTGGGCCTCGGCGTCGCCGAACGCTTCGACGTTGCCGGCCGTGTCCACGCCGCGCGCCCGGAACTGGTACACTCGCCCGTTCTGGCCGGTGAACTGCGCCGAGGTGAAGGTCACCTGGTTGAGCCAGCTCACCCACGAGCCAGCATCCACGCGGTACTGGACATCGTAGTAGGCGATACCGGCGGGGCCCTGATCGTGGCCACTCCAGGAGACTGTAAACGTGGCCGGGGAGTAGGCCGGCAATGGGTTGACCGTCACGATCGGGGGGAGGGTATCGGCCGTGTAATCCACGACAAGGCGCGGGTAGAGAGCTGTAGACGTCTCGCGCGCGTAGAACACGCGCTCGCGCTGTTGGACGCGTTCGTCGCCGATGATCTCCAATCCGTAATTAGGCTGGTCGCCCTGGATCCAATCGTCGACCAGGTCCGTAATATCCCACTCGTACCATCCGAGCGAACTTCCCACGTCCGTGCTGGCACGAATCCCACCCCACGTCGGCTGGGTGTTCCAGGTCACGCTGCCCTCGGTCCACGACGAAGCCAGACGCCGCAGTACCGTGCCCATCGGCGCGTCGTTCGGCGGGTTTGAGTTACCGAGGTAGAGCCGCAGGCGGGCGCTGTTGATGATGACCCCTTTCGGGAGCGTCCCTAAAGCATCAAAGCGGAGGAGGGTCCGCTCCGCACCATAGTTGCTATCGACCAGATTGTATCCCAGGAATAGACCAGTGGCGGATCCAAAATTCGAGCCAGGCCGGTTCGAGGCAATGTAGGTATCGGCGGAGGGGGCGAACTCGACAACTGTCCGGACCTCCGCCGGCGAGAGGGTCTGGGTGCTGAGTACAGCCGGTGTTCGCTCCGGCACCCCAGG
>DOUV01000321.1 GCA_003520455.1 Chloroflexota bacterium
GATTGGAGATTAGAGATTGGTGAATTGGAGATTGACCATTTCGCAATCACCAATCTCTAATCTCCAATCTTCAACTTCCCTCACCGCCGTCTCCCCCTGCCGCGCATCGCCAGCCGCCGCTGGAACCGATTGCGGGCGATATCCTTTTCGTCCAATTCCAACTCCCGAATCGTCCGGCCGGTGAGCTTGAGGAAGACATCGTCGAGAGTCGGGCGGCGCAGATTGATGCTCTCGATGGCACCGGGAAAGTCGCGTACGAGGCGGGGAATGAACCGAGCCCCATCCTCCACCTCGAAGCGGACCTCGTTCTGCCGCTGGGCGAAGGGGAGGTCGTTCTGGCGAGCGAAGCTCGCCAACTCGCCCGTGCCATTCGGCGCGGTGACTGTGACGACATCACCGCCGACCTGACCCTTGAGGCTCTCGGGCGTATCGAGCGCTACGATGTGGCCCTGATCAATGATCGCAATCCGGTCGCAGAACTCGGCCTCGTCCATGTAGTGGGTGGTCATGAAGATGGTGATGTCGGTCTGCTCGCGGAGGCCGAGGATGTAGTCCCACAGGCTTCGGCGGGTCTGCGGGTCGAGGCCGATGGTGGGCTCGTCCAGGAAGAGCACGCGCGGCGTGTGGAGGAGGCCGCGGGCAATCTCCAGCCGCCGCTTCATCCCCCCCGAAAAGCGCTCCACCTGGTCGTTTGCACGACCCTCAAGCTGGACCATGCGCAGCACCATCATAATTCGCTCCCGGCGCTCGGCCGCAGGAACGTTGTAGAGGACCGCGTGAAACTCGAGATTCTCGGCCGCGGTCAGGCGCTCGTCCAGACTGGGCTCCTGGAACACGATCCCGATCTCCTCGCGCACGCGGTCCTGCTGGTGAACGATGTCATAGCCACCGACCGTGGCGGTCCCATCGGTGGGTTTCAACAACGTCGTCAGCATCGAGATCGTTGTCGTTTTGCCAGCACCATTTGGGCCGAGAAAGCCGAAGACCTCGCCGCGTATGACGTTGAAGTTGATGTGGTCCACCGCCACCAGGTCGCCGTAGCGACGGGTGAGATTTCGGACCTCAATAATGTTCTCACTCATCAGATTCGGCTCCCCGCTCGCGCCGGTCCACGACCAGCGCTTTTTCCAACAACGCAACCACGGTCTCTTGTTCCTCCGGCGCCAGCCGCGCCAGCAGGGCCGCTGCTGCCTGGCGCCGGGTAGCCTGCATCTGGCTAACGACCGCCTCACCCTCCGGTGTCAAAAACAGGCGGATCATGCGCGCATCGGCCTGGTCCGTCTCGCGCCGCACCAGACCATTCGCGCCGAGCGGGCGCAGTGCCGTCGAGGTCGCGGCTGGCGTCAGCCTCAGCGCCTCGGCCACCTCCTTCTGAGCCAGCCCTGGCCGCTGGGCCAGCACCATCAAGGCCCGAAACTGTGAAAGGCTCAAATCGGCCCGCAGCGACTCGCCCCAGGGGCGGACGCCCCCCAGGTGACGCATCTGCTCCAGCGCCCGGACGAACCGGCGGGCGCGCTCGGCTATCTCTGACATCTCACGCCTAATTCATTAGATCGTTTAACTAACAATACTCGCGGTGATCAGGCTGTCAAATAGACGACACGGCCCCGGACGGAGCCGTGCCGCGCCACATCCCGTTTCAGGCTTCAGAGTTCACGCGTCCAGGCGCGCAACTTCCACCAGGTTGGTGTAGAAGGTGGCACCGTGCCCCATGTCGGCCTCGCGCTGGCTGGTGGTGGCGTTGGCGTTCAGCCCCCCAGGTACCAGGCTCCCCCACCAGTTCATCGGGCTCATCGCGACCCCGGGCCGTACCAGGGTCGCATCCACCAGTGCGTAGAGTTGGCACTCCCCGCGCGCGTTCCACACGCGGCAGCGGTCGCCGGTCCGGATCCCGCGCGGTGCGGCGTCGTCGGGGTGCAACTCGATGGTGGGCCGGTGCTCGAGGTGGGCCAGCCGCAGCACAGCCCCGAAGCTCGAGCTGAGAAAGTGGTGGGCCGAGGGGGTCACGAGCTGGATCGGAAAGCGCTTGTAGAGCCCGGCCGTCTCAGGCCCCTCGACGAGAGGCACGTGCGCGGGCAGCGGGTCGAACCCGGCCGCCGCCAACTGCTGGCTGTAGAACTCGACCTTGCCGCTCGGTGTTGGAAAGTGACCGTCCGCGTGCGGATGGTGGGGCGTGCCGGGGAGGTTCAGCCGCATCCAACCACGCGCCATCAGCGCCTCGCGGGTGATACCGGCCAGGCGCGGGTCGTCGCTGGCGAGGGCCTGGTCCACCAACGCCTCGTCGCTGTCTTGGAAGCAGGCGTCGTCGTAGCCGAGCGCGGCGGCCAGTCGGCGGAAGAGCTCGGTATTGCTAACGCTCTCCCCCATCGGGGCGATGGCCGGCTGGTTGAGGCTGACGTAGTAGTGACCGTAGGCCTTGTGGAGATCGAGGTGCTCGAGCTGGGTAGTGCTCGGCAGAAGGATGTCGGCGTAGCTGGCGGTATCGGTGAAGAAGGGGTCGTGGACGACGGTGAAGAGATCGTCACGGGCGAGCCCCGCCCGGGTCATTGCCGAGTCGGGGTTGGAGTTGGCGGGATCGGCGTTGTAGATGAAGAGCAGCTTCACCGGCGGCGTGAGGGTCGGGTCCGTCAAGGCCTCACCCAACTGGATCATGTTGATCGTACGTGGCGCGCGACCGGTGAGCAAGTCGGGGCGGGTAAGCGCCTCCATGTTGAAGGGCACCTCGGCCGAGGTGCTGAGCAGCATCCCCCCACTGGGATGCTTCCAGGCACCAACGAGCGCCGGCAAACAGGCCACCGTGCGCACCATCATGCCCCCGTTCGTGTGGCGCTGCAGACCGTAGTTGATGCGGATCGCGGCCGGCTGGCACGTGGCGTAGAGCCGCGCCAGTTCGCGGATCGTCTGTGGGTCGAGACCGGTGATCGGCGCCACCTGCTCGGGGGTATAGTCCTGCAACCGCTCCTGGAAGTGCTCGAAGCCCAGGGTGTGCGCGGCGATCCAGTCGCGGTCATGAAGACCCTCCGCGACGATGACCTGCATCATCGCCAGAGCCAGGGCCGCGTCGCTGCCTGGTCGCGGCTGGATGTGCCAGTCGGCCCGGCGGGCGGTACGGGTGCGGCGCGGGTCGATCACGATGAGCATCGCGCTGTGGCGGCGGGCTTCGTCCAGGAACGGCACCAGGTGAACATGGCTGGTGACCGGGTTCGAGCCCCACACGAGAATCAGGCGGGCATCGGGAAAGGCCTCCGGATCGGTGCCACCTGCCCGGCCAAGGGTCGCGGTGTAGCCGGCCGCGCCTGCGGCCGAGCAGATCGTACGCGCCAGGCGCGAAGCGCCCATCTTGTTCCAGACCCGCTCGCTCATGCTCCCGAAGCCGAGCGTGCCGAGCGTCCCGGAGTAGCTGTAGGGTAGCACCGCCTCAGCCCCGTACTCGGCAATGGTGGCCTCGATCCGGGCCGTGACGGTCGCCAGGGCCTCATCCCAGCTGATCCGTTCCCAACGCGCCCCCGGCCCCTTTGGGCCCACCCTCCGCTGTGGGGAGAGCACCCGCTTCTCGTTGTAGGTCCAGTCCAGGTAGTTGTTGACCTTGACACAGAGAAATCCGCGGGTGATGGGGTGATCGGGATCGCCCGCGACTTTCACGGCCCGCCCCGTGAGGGTATCGACGGCGATCAGCATCGAACAGGTATCCGGGCAGTCGTGGGGGCAGACGGCGTGAACGGTCTTGATGGGGGCCTCGATCATTGGCGCTCTCCTCCTCGCGCGGACGTGAAGCCTGATGTTCTTCAAGGGTAACTCCTCAGCCGCTCGGCCTGGATGGTCACATCCAGGCCAATGAGGGGCCACCTCAGCCGGCGGAGCTGGCGGTCTGCCGGGAGCGGCGGAAGAGGTACCTTCAAGGTAGAGTTGGACGCACGTTTGAAAGCAGGTCTCACCTGAAGCCGAAAGGACTCCGTCCGCCCCACGCCTCACATTTCGGGTCTCGGCGCGAGATGATACGTCGGAACGTGATCGAGCGCCAGACAGCGCACCGAGGCAACCACCTCGAAGTGGCGCCTCGGTGCATGCTCCGGCACACCTTCCTACGGGTTTGTACTGTCGCTCTGCGGCACCTGCGTCGGCCGCGCGCCCAAGGTCACAGTGACGTGCTCTGTCTCGCTCCCCCGCCGGACGGTCAGATCGAGCCGGTCGCCCACAGCGTGGTGGGTCACAATTGTGATCAGGTCCTCCATCTTGTGGACTGCCTGGCCATTGGCCGCCACAATGATGTCCCCGCCCGCGGGCACATTCTGGCCCTCAACCGTGGCCTGCTTGTCGGATCCCTGGAGGCCAACCTGATCGGCAGGGCCACCCTTGACGACGGAGATCACCTGCGCGCCCTGACCCACCGGCAAATCGAGGGCCTTGGCCAGGTCCGGGGTAACTGTGCGTCCCTCGATGCCGAGCCAGGCGTGCTCGACGTGGCCGGACTTGATCAGTTCGGGGATCACCTGCTGCGCCGTGTTGATCGGGATCGCGAAGCCGATCCCATCATTGCTACCGCTGCTGCTCTCGATCTGGAAGTTCACCCCGATCACGGTCCCGCTTCCGTCGAGGAGCGGGCCACCGGAGTTGCCGGGGTTGATCGCCGCATCGGTCTGAATGATGTCCGGGATCGAGAAGCCCGGTGCGGCACTCTGGGGGTTCTGCGGCAAGACCCGGCCGATAGCGCTGACGATCCCAGACGTCATCGTTCCGCTGAGCCCAAACGGGTTCCCAATCGCGGCGACGTGCTCGCCGACCTGGACCTGGGATGAGTCACCCAGCGTCACGGGGTGGAGCTTGTCGGCCGACACGTCCACCTTCAGGACGGCCAGGTCGCTGGCGGGGTCCGTACCGACGACCGTTGCCGTTGCGACGGTATCGTCCGCGAAGGTCACGGTCACCTCCTCGGCTCCGTCCACGACGTGGTTGTTCGTGACGATGTGGCCGGCGGAATCCCAGACAAAGCCACTACCCTCTCCATAACGGAACTGCGGGCGAGCCGGCTCAACCGGGGGCAGGTTGGGCGCCTGGGGTCTGCCAGGCAGGTTGGGGAACTGGTATTGGCCCTGCGGCTGTTGAATCCCTTGAGCGGCCACCTTGACGGTGATATTGACGACCGAAGGACTGACATCCTGGTAGATTTGCTCGAGCGCCTGGTCCATCTGCTTCAGCGAGGCCGGCTCGCTGGGCCCGGCCTGGGCGCTGGCCGTGAAGGGCGTGCGTTGAGCGGTGATGGTCAGACCGGGGAGCGCGGCACTGCAACCGGTGAGACTAAGCAGCGCCGCCAGCGCCAGGCCGACAACTTTGGAACGTCCACGAAGTGTAAGCATCAGATAACCTCCAACTCACTCCCCGGCCTGAGTTCTATAGTCTGTTCAGGAACGCTCTGGCAAGTAGCAAACAGCAGGTAGCGATCTTTCGCGTGCAGGGAAACGAAACACGCAGCATGGTTTCAATAGAAAACAACGCTACCTGTTCCCTTCTCCTCGGTCCATCTGCGCCCCTTGATGAGGCACCCCTGGCAGAGAGTGAGATCCTCCAATAAAGTGATCCTTAACGACATTTTCATCCTAATCCTATAGGATGAGACCAGGCTTAGAAGAAGTTAGGTTCTGGATGAAAGCCTGGCGCGAGGCGTGGAGCGAGGGGCTGAGATTGTCGCTCAGATTGGAGTCGCGGGCGATGGCGGCGTGCCGAATGTCCGCAAGAGCGGGATGTCAGTAGTCTTCTCCCCACTCGGCGTAGAACTCCAGCAAAAACTGCTCCAAAACCGCGTGGCGGTGCTCGGCCAGCCGGCACCCTTCGGCGGTGTTCATGCCATCCTTCAGCCTGAGGAGCTTGTCGTAGAAGTGCTCGACCGAGTTGGTGGGATCGTGAGGATCGTAGAGCGGGCGGCCGCGCGCACCGCCGACGGCGAAGACCCGGGCGATGCCGATGGCGCCGATGGCATCGAGTCGGTCGGCGTCCTGCAAGATCGCCGACTCGAGCGAGGTGGCCCTCCACCCGCGTGAGTAGCTGTGCTCGTTGATCGCCTGGGTAATCGCGGGGAGCTTGTGGGGTGGTACGTCGAACGGCGCGAGCAGTGGGACAATAGTCGCCGCCTCGATCAGGGCATTGCTGCTGCCAGGCTGCTTCGGGCTGATGTCGTGCAGCAGCACCGCCGGGTCGAGAATCTCGTGGTCCACTGCGGGCTCGGTGGCAGCAATTGCCTGCGCCAAACGCCAGACCCGGACGACGTGATGCCAGTCGTGAGCCGGATCGGTGGCCATGATCCCGGTCAGGACCGGGCGGAGCGCTTCAGGTGTGAGGGCGGTGAGCATGGTTCGGATCCAGGAACTCGTGGAGAGTGGAGAGTAACGGCTCTTTTGAAGCCGGGCGCGACGTCGAGGTCGCTCCGCATGGAATCGTGGTGACGTGTGGCCCCCCTGGTGTGCGCAAGATCGAGTGGTGTCACATGTGCCAACTGCAGTGTTAGCACGCCCTATGGACAGAGAGGAGCGCGATCGGCGAGATCGGGGCGCAGGAAAAGCACGCGTTTCGGAGCGTACTGGCAGCCGACGACGTAGTGCTTTTCGACCCAGGCCCGCCACTCCGGGAGGCTGGCGAAGCGGTCACTCCAGAAGACGATGGCGGCCGGCTGCTCGCGCTGGGTGGCGGCCACGAGCTCATCCACGGTTAGAAAACCGGACGCGATCTTGGTGAAGGAGGTATCGGTCAGGTCGGGCGGGAGACGGCGACCGGCGCGGAAGGCGATCATTGGGTCGTCGCTAACGAGAGGTTGATCCGGCGGGACGGTCGCCATCAGCCAGGGAATCACGCTGGTCCGAAGCAGGGTGGGCCGCGAGACTGGGCTGAAGAGGGCTTCATCGCGGTGCAGGGCCACCGGCCAGGCCGGTACCGCCACCAAC
>DOUV01000046.1 GCA_003520455.1 Chloroflexota bacterium
GAGGGTGTCGTCGAGGTGCCACCGGGCGCCGACGATTGGGAGCGGCTCCACCTGGAGCGATTGACCGTTCCGTTGGACGAACCCGCCGGGCCGACGACGCGCTACGCGCTCGACAAGGATCGGCTGATTGCCCTGATCATGGATGGCACCGACCCCGAGCGCATCTTGCGCTTTCTCCGCACCGCCGGTGGCGGGGCGCTCCCGGAGCCGGTCGAGAGCCAACTGCGCGGCTGGGCTATCGGCTGGGGCCGCATTACCCTGCGCCGGTCCCTCATCCTCGAGACCGACGACCCGGCCCTGCTGCGCGACCTCCAGCGCCAGCCGCACCTGCGCCGCTTCTTCAAGCGCCAGTTCAACAACCGGACCGTCACCATCGCGGACGAGAACCTGGAGGAGTTGGTCGCTACCCTGCGGCGAGCTGGCTATCTCCCCCGGCTTGAAGGGGTGGGCGAGGCAGGTGAGTGAGGGGGTCCCTGGCCGGCGCGTTGACTGTGGAACCGCTTGATAAAATTTGACACGCTTTTTTGGAGTTGGGTGAGCGACGGCCATGCCGTCGCTCACCCACCACGGGCTCCGTGGTAACGCCGACGTTCGGCGATAGACCACTGGCAACGGACAACGGACGGCGAAAGCATGGTGAAATTGCGGGATGCCTCGTTGCGTTCCTTGGCACCACAATGTTGATCTTGATCACGTACTTCTTTCTCATCTCCATCCTGCTGAGCGTCGCCGCGAACTCGCGGCTGTTCCGTCGAACCCGCCTGGGGCGGTGGTGGCGCTCGCGAGGTGTGCGGCTCCTGCTGGCAGCGGCCGGCGTCGCTGCCGGTCTCATCCTGGCGGGGAGTGGCTTCATGCGGCTGGATTGGATTGATATCTTCGTCGGCCTCGTCGTAGCCGCCATCTTCGCCCGCGATTTGATGGCGATTCGGCGCGAGCCCGGCGCAGGCTGACGCGCACGCCCATGGGCGTCCGAACCACCCGGAATTCGCGCGGGTAATATGACCTATGACGGGCAGCCATCATGAACCTCGCCACGGCAGTGACCCGGAACTGCTTGCCCTCGACCGGGGGATTCGAGCGGTCAGGCTCTCGATGCTCGGCCTGGCCGCGACCGCGATCTTCCAGGCCGTCATCGCGATTCTCGGCGGGAGCGCGGCGCTCCTGGCGGATACCATTCACAATGCCGCCGACCTCTTCACCGCGGCCCCCCTCTGGATCGCCTTCGTCCTCTCCCGGCGCGAGGCCAACCGCCGCTTCACCTACGGTTACGATCGCGCCGAGGATATCGCCGGCGCGGTGGTCCTGCTCTTCATCGTCGCCAGCGCGGGCCTGGCCGCCTGGGAATCGGTTCAAAAGCTCCTCCACCCGCAGGTGCCGCGCTATCTTGGCTGGGGCATCGCGGCAGGCGTCGCTGGCGTCATCGGGAACGAATTGGTGGCCCAGTACCGCATCGGGGTGGGCCGCGAGATCGGCAGCACGGCGCTGGTGGCCGACGGACAGCACGCACGGGTGGATGGGCTCACTTCTTTGGGCGTCGTGGCCGGCCTGATCGGGGTCTCTCTTGGCTATGGCTGGGCCGACCCGGTCGCCGGCCTGGCGATCTCCGCCTTGATCGTGCGCATCGCCTGGGACGTGGGGCACGACGTGCTGGGCCGCCTGATGGACTCAATCGATCCGGCAACAGTCGACCACATCGAGGAACTGGCGGCGCAGACGGCCGGCGTCCGTGGAGTCCACGACATCCGCGCCCGCTGGACGGGACACCAGGTTCTGGCCGAACTCCACCTCGATCTCGACCCTGATCTTACGTTGGCCGAGGCTCACACTATCGGAGAAGCAGTTCGCCACACGCTGCTGCGCGAGGTGGTGCAGCTGCGCGATGTCGTCATCCATGTCGACCCGGCCGGCCCTGCGTTCCATCATCTCGCCGACCATCACTCCAGGCCGCAAGAGGCCCATCATCCCGACAGCGGCTCATCCGGCGCGAGCGGTGAGTCGAGCGCTTCGCCCGCAAAGGATTGAGCCATGCTCGTAATAGTCCTCCTTGTCTTGCTGATGCTGGTTGCCCTCAGCGCCCTGGCCGCCACCGGCCCTCTCGCCGGCACGGCGTTTGGGCGCTTCTGGCAAGCGCCGACGACGCGCCTGCTGATCGCGGGGCTCGGCATCGTCGCGGGAGTGGGGCTGGTGCTGACCGGTCTGCGTGGTGGTGGCGTGTTCGATGTGGTTCTCGGGCTGGTGGCCCTGGTTGTCTTCGGCCGCGATGTGTTGGTGCTCAACCGCAGTTGAAGCGAACGGCCCTTCTAGACCGGCTGCCCGCCAGACGCCGGTCATCCATGATCGTCAAGCGCATCCGCCCGCCGCGCTCGCTCGGGCAGCCACGGCCCTCCTGCTGCCCGGGGCCATACCGGCGGAACCCGGGCGCTGCGTCGTGGCGACGCCTGAGACGATGATTCTACTGCCACAAGTCGGTACTGAGGTACTTCAAACCCGAGTCACTGATCAGGACAACGACTGTCTTGCCCCGGCAAGAGCCCCGCAGCAGTTGCAGGGCCGCCGCAACATTGGCGCCAGCGGAGAAGCCTGCAAAGATGCCCTCCGCGCGCGCCAACCGGCGTGCCGTTTGAATGGCTTCCTCGTCTGTCACCTGGAGATAGCCGTCGATCTGCTCGCGCCGCAGCAGGGGAAGCTGCGACATCGAGTACCCACCCCCCTGGATCCGGTGGTTGGGGTAGGTCACAGGCTCGCCCGCGAGACTGGCGGCCCCCGAGGGCTCCACGACGAAGCACCGAATGGAAGGGTCGTACTCCTTGAAAGCGGCCGCGCACCCCGCAAATGAGCCCCCCGTCCCCACAAAATCGCAAAAAGCCTGGATCGCGCCCCCAGATTGCTCGAGACATTCAGGACCGGTGTGCACGTAGTGGGCGCGGAAATTCCCCTCCTGCCGAAACTGGTCGGCCCGAAAGGCCCCCCGTTCTGCGACAATCCTGCGGGCTTCCTGCTCGACCAGTTCCAGGTCGCCACCAGACACTTGTCCCGGCACGGAGGTCGGCAGTTGATCCACCAGAACGATCTCCGCGCCCAACGCTGCCATCATCCGGGCCCGTTCAACCGAGTTCCCGCGGGACATCACGGCGACAAAGGGATACTCCTTGATCCCGCAGACAATCGCCAGTCCGGTCCCCGTATTGCCACTGGTAAGCTCGACGACCGTCTGGCCCGGCGGGAGCGTGCCCGCCGCCTCCGCATCCTCGATCATCTGGCGGGCAATGCGATCCTTCTTGGAAAAGCCCGGATTGAGATACTCCAACTTGGCGAGGATGCGGCCTTCCACTCCTGTGGTCATCCGGGCCAGCTCCACGAGCGGTGTCTGGCCGATGGCTTCCATGGCGGAGCCCAAGACACCCGGCGATGGCATCATTTGAATTCTTCCTCGCTTCTTCCTTGCCGGCGGTGACGCTCCCCGCGAGATACACCTGGTGGGACGAGGGGGATCAATCGCTAATGCCCGCGCAGGTGGGTGGGCGTCACACGAATGGCAACCGAATAGGACTTGGTAAAGTCTTCTCGTGACACTCCAATCCGGGCAAAACCGGCCTGATACTTTTGGCCGTAGGCCGCAATTTCGTTTGCGGACGGTCCATTCACATCGATAGACGCTTCACCCCACAAGACGACGATGTTCCCGCCCAGCCCGTCGCTGTCCAAATTGAGGGCGACTTTCGGGTTGCGCTCGATGTTCCGCAGCTTTTGCGCCTGAGGCCGGCTGAAGATCAGGAACGTCTCGCCGTCCCACAGAAACCAGACGGGGGTTGGCTGTGGCGTGAGATCAGCCCGGACCGTGGTAAACCAGATGACCTGCTCTTCTTCCAAACGGCGAGCAACCCGGGATCCGAATTCGGTGCTTGTGTCGAACATCAAAGCGCTCCTTTCAAGACAAAATGATTGGCGATCGCGGCCGACCGCGTCTCCTGCCAATGCCAACGCCCCCGGAAGGGCCGGGGGCGTTTATCGCGCACGCGAGTGCTGGGAATAGCTCAGCCATTGCCGCGGACGTGCTCGGGCGCGACCTTGTACTTGTAGCGGGTTTCGTCTGCCGGACCGGGATACTTCTCGAGGCCGCGATACCGCTTCGCAAGGAAGTCGATGTGCTCGCGGACGCCCTGCTCGCTGATCTCGATCACTGGCCCCCGAATCGCCAGATAGCGGTAGGGGTTGTCCGGATCGATGATCACCAACGCGACGTAGGGGTTCTCCCGGATGGCCCGGTCCTTCAGGCGACCCTGGGCGGAGTTGAAGTAGACATAACCGTCCTTCTCGTTAAACCAGACCGGTGTCACCTGCGGTGTCCCATCCGGCAGCGTCGTGGCGAGAGCGGCAACAATCGGCCGCTCAACCAGATCGCGGTAGGCGTCCGGGATTGGCTCGATGCCGGCATCTTCACGAACATTTTCCACGTTTGTAGCCATTCGATTGCCTCCTCAACTGGCTCGATATTGTTCCATCGAAAAGCGTACAGCAAATTACGAGCCAGAGCAAGTCGGCGCCGAAGTGGGAGCGCCGCGCGTCTGCCTCGCGCTCGCGGCACCTGCCACGCCTCTACAGGAAGCCCCCGCCTCCCACGCCGAGCAGGGTACCGTGAAAACGGATCACTCCTGCCACCCGCTCGCGACTGTCGTCCCGTTGGAGCAGCATCCGCCTTATCAAAGAAGATACTTTGCTCTACAATGCAACTCGGTGCACCATCGTACCGACCGGATTTGACGCTCACTCCCCACGTGCGAGGAATCCCGTATGATCACACCCGCGGCCTTTCGACGCGGCCTCATCCTCATCGTGCTGGCGGCGGTCTTGTGGGGCACGACCGGACTGACCTCCAGGATGCTCTACCGGCTCTCGGCGGTGGATGCCCTGAGCATCGGTTTTTTGCGCTTGCTGATCGCGGCGCCGGCGATGCTCCTGATAGGCCATGCCCTGGCACCTGGCAGCCTCGGGCCGATGGCTCGCCGCGACTGGCGGGCCGTGGCGCTCTTTGGGCTCGGCGTGGCCGGCTACAATTACTGCTTCTTCGCCGCTGTCGCTCGCACCTCCGTCACGGCGGCGACGCTCCTGGCGCTGTGCACGGCGCCGCTCTTCGTCGCCCTACTGGCACGGCTCCTTCTGGCCGAACCCCTGACCCGGCCGGTGGTGCTGGCCCTGGCGGCCGGACTCACCGGCACGATCTTACTCGTCGGCAGTCAGGGCGGGCATGACCTGCTGCGTCGCGACGCCCTCGCCGGCAACCTGCTGGCCATTGGTGCCGCGCTCTCCTATGCCGGTGTCGCCCTCGTGGGCCGAGCCAAGAGCCAGCAGGCAGCCCCCGGCTCGTTCGTGGCGCTGGCATTCGCGGCGGGGCTGATCTTCCTGGCGCCGGTGGCCCTCAGCCGGCGTCTGAGCCTCCCCACCACCGGCCCCGCCTGGCTGGCAATGCTCTACTTGAGCCTGGTGCCGACCGCCCTCGCCTACCTGATCTACATCTTTGGCCTGCGCACCGTGCCGGCGACGACCTCGACCATCGGCACGCTGGTCGAGCCGCTGACGGCGGCGCTCCTGGCTGCGCTATTCCTGGGCGAGCGCCTGCCGCCGAGCGGCCTCGTTGGCGCCGGGTTGCTTCTCAGCAGCCTGGCGATTCTCTCGCTGGGCGACCTCGCCCGCCGCCGGAGACGTCCGTTTCGGCAGCGGGCGCCCACACCCGGATAAGCGATGATTGTCTCGACGGTGGAAGGGGCGCCGCGCCCACCCAACCGCTCCTCTCCTTGTCGAAGAGGGCTGCTCAACACTCAGGCACAAGAGGTGCAATGGCTTGATCCGGGAATCGCCGGCGCCCAGATCCAGCCCCACAATGCGTTCATCGGGCCCGCAGCGGGCGCTCAGCATCAGGATCAATACGCACAGCCCGCTCGTAAACACCAGTGACCCACCGGGCCATCCACGCCTGGCAGCCTGAGATCCAGGCTGACCAGATCGTAGTCGTGGGCCATGGCAGGTTCCAGCCCACCACCCTGTTATGGCAACGCTCCTCCCGCATACTATGATGGGTCGAAGCCATAGGAACTCTTGAGCGCCGCCAGGAGGGCGTCCATATCCGGGGACACGGTTGGGATGGGTGACAATACTTTGGCGGTCGCCGCGGGATCCTTCAGACCGGTTGCGGTCGTAATTGCCACAATGCGGTCTGTCGGCCCGAGTCTCCCGGCGGACGCGAGTTGACGGACGGCGGCCAAACTGGTCACCGAAGAGGGCTCAACATAGAGGCCCTCAGTCGTCGCCAGGAGCTGTTGGAGCTCGAGCAGGACCCGGTCCTCGGGCACAGAGACGGCGATCCCGTCTGAGACCCGCAAAGCGTGCAGCGCCTGGTAGGTACTGCGGCCGGTGGCAATCGAGACCGCGACGGACGGTCGCGCCGGAACGGTCGCAGCGTTGGGGAGGGCCTGATCCAGCGCGCTCTCCAGGGAACCGAAAATCTCCCCGGCGATCATGCGTGGCCGTCGACCGGTCAGGCCGAGGTCCATCATCTCCTGAAAGCCCTTCGTCGCACCCCAGAGACCATCACCATAACAGACCGGAAAGGCCACCCAGTCCGGCACCTCCCAGTCAAGGTCTTGCGCAATTTCATAGGCGATGGTCTTGTAACCCTCGACACCAAAGGGATTGGAACCAAGTGGCGGGGTGCTGTAATTGCTGGCAGGATACCAGCCGAAGCGCTCGACACAGGCTTGCATCAGTGTCCAACGATCGCCCGGCAGGGGGGTGGCGACGAGTTTCGCGCCGGTAACCTGCATCTGAAGTTTCATGGCGTCGGGCACGTTCGCCATCGTGAAGATGACACAGTCGAGCCCTGCGCGTGCAGCATAGGCTGCGAGGGCCGCCCCGGCATTTCCCGAACTGGCAATTGTCACGACCGGCGCGCCCACCTCTTTCGCTCGAGAAACGATCAAGGATGCCAGCCGGTCCTTAAACGAGGCGGTCGGATTACGTCCCTCGTCCTTCAGCCACAGCCGGCCGATGCCGAAGCGCGCGGCCAGCCGCGGAAGCTCGACGAGAGGGGTGCCTCCCTCTTGAAGGGTGACAGCGTGATCAGGGTTGATTGGCAAAACCTCGGCATAGCGCCACATCGTGGGTGCGCGGCCGGCAAAGAGCTCCCGCGAGGCCGCGCCAACTCTCGCGCCAGGCGCCCGTGCCCGCAGGCGAGATCGAGGAGCCGCAGTCCTGATACCTCACCGATCAGCCGGAGAAGCGCCACCATCGGCGGGTCCTCGTAGACGTCGGGGGCGAATTGCTCATAGAAGTCTGCCACATCGTCGTACCGTGCTGAGGGTGCCATCACTGCCGCCTCCATCTCTCGAGCGGAGCCATGCATCGCTCGTGAATCCATACAGCTCGTGTGCCGATTATCCTCGCGGTGTGATTCAAAACAAGCGATTTGCCAGCTGTGGAGCCAGAGCCGCTGAAGTCCAATACACCGTCGCCAAGTCGAACTGGTATTACTTTCCGTGAAGAGCGATCAATAGTTTCATGATCAGACACGCTTGCGGATTGGTACCGGTCACGCCTGAGGTGTTATACTCTGGAACGTCTTCCCTGTGACGCTGTCTGTATGAAAGGAGACGCCATGATCGAAGTCGCCATCATGCTTGAAGGCCAAAACGGACTCAACTGGCCCCGCTGGGAGCGACTCGCCCGCGCGGTCGAAGATTTGGGATTCGTCGGACTCTACCGCTCCGACCACTTCACCAACCCCGAGCCGCCCGACCGGGACGCGCTGGATCTGTGGCTCTCGCTGACCTGGCTGGCGAGCCACACCCGGCGCATCGAGTTTGGATCGCTGGTCACGCCGGTATCCTTCCGCCATCCCGTCCACACGGCGCGGATGGGCCTCCAGGTGGACAATCTCTCCGGGGGCCGGTTGACCCTTGGTATGGGAGCGGGCTGGCAGGCGCGGGAGCATACCCTCTTTGGCTTCGACCTGCTCGATCTCCCTCAGCGATTTGAGCGCTTCCACGAGGGGCTGGAGGTAATCACTCGTCTGCTTCGAAGCAACCAGCTGGTCTCCTTCCAGGGTAAGTTCTACCGGTTACACGATGCCGTTCTCCTGCCCCGGCCGCAGCGGCCGGGAAGACCGCCAATCCTCGTTGGCGGCAACGGCCGCACCCGAACCCTGCCGCTGGCTGCGGCGTATGCTGATGAGTGGAACGGGACCTTTCTGACCCCGGCCAGATTTTCCGAGCTCAGCGCGCGGTTGGATCGTCTCCTTGAGGAACGTGGACGGCGCCCCGGCGACGTGCGGCGCTCCATGATGACGAACGTGGTTTTTGGCCGCGATGAGGCCGAGTTGCTCCGGAACCTGCAGGGACGCCCGGCCGCGGAGCTGCGCGCGCAGGGTCGCATCGTGGGGACCCCCTCGCGTGTTGTGGAGCAACTGGGCACGCTGGCCGAGGCGGGTGTGCAGCGCGTGATGTTGCAATGGCTCGATCTGGACGATCTGGACCGTTTGGAAGCGATGGCGACTTCCGTGCTCCCCCAGGCCCAGGGATCGGTCAAAGAATAACTTCCCGGTGCTCGAGGAGCTCACCGACGCTCAGGGGATCTGCCGACGCGCCCGTGTAGCGTGAGTGCCTCCGAGTTCCTCCTAATTCTCCTGAACGCCCTGGTGAGTGCACACAACCTTTCTGACGTCGCCCACACCCCATCTCAACCAGGTCAACCGGCTTGCGTTGCCACCGGCGAGGGGTCGCAGGTCCTACCCAGCGGTGCCGTCGGCAGCGCATCAACTTTCCGTCAGCCAGAAAGGAGATCGCGCATCAGTGGCGGCATTCCGCCGGAAGGGAGTGGCCGGCGCGGCCATCACCGGGAGCCAGGCCCTTGACGCCTGGAGCGCCGTCAAGGCGTCAGACTTCCGAAGTCTCCGGTCGACCGGTGTTCTAGCGGAGCCAGCGGACGATCAGGTTAAGGAGAATCGTCAGAATGATGCTGAGCAGCAGCATCGTGCCCACCGGCGCGAAGATCTTGATATTGCCTCGCTCCCAGACAAAATCACCGGGCAGTCGCCCAAGACCGGGCACGCGGCCCAGCAGCAGCAGCAACCCGCCAATCAGCACCAATATCAGTCCAACCAACAATAACCAACGGCCGATTTCACTCAGGGGCTGCATCGCCATCCTCCCTCCGCACTCTCAAGGCGGTCAGTCCTGACATGAATTATAGGAGGCGTATTCGTCACGCCAGGGAACAACGCACAGGAGGACGATGAGAGGAGGTGGGTCGAGATGGTCCGGTACGCCAACGAGGGGACAACGACAGCGAGGGCAATACGAACTAGAAAACACCGGCCGGACCAGCGCTGGCCAAATTTTGCGGGGGAGTAATAGAGTCGCAGATGCGTTCGATGGGACCCATCGTGAAACGTGATGCCTGCAACCCGAGTGGCCAGGGCTCGCGTTCCAGGCATCACCTCGCCTGGCGTCTTCACAACCGGCTTCATCGTGGACGGATCTGCCCGCCTCCTTCTCGATCAGCGGCTGCGCGCCTTCTGTCGCTGGCGGACCAAATCCGCTCGGCTGGGCTTCAACCCCCGCACGATCTCCATCTCGCTGGGGAAGTGGAGGTTCAACGGATGCCGCGGGTCCTCGGGCAGCTCGAGTCCTTCGTCCCAGCCCATGATGGTCAGCACCGCCGTCGCCGCCGCCACCGCGGCGAAGACGCGCCGCGTGCCCGACATCGGCCCGTAGACCATCCAATCGCTCCACAGAATCCCCGAGAGGGCGTGCATGGCGGCGTCCATTCCCCGGAAGGCCTCGCCCCCCCACTTTTCCAGGCAACCCTTCCACATGTAGGAGGCATTTGCCGGCGCGTTGCCCGCCGGGAGGCCGAATTCTTCCTTCACCATCCGGTTGGCCAGGAGCGAGAAGCCCTGGGTGGGCAGATTCATTGTCGCCGTGTCTACGAGGATCGAATGGAAGTCCTCCTCATTGATGTGCTCGAGCATCTGGCGAAGAGAGGTGATGCGGCCCGTGGCCCGCTTGTCCTCCATATCAAAGGGCTGGAGAATGATATGTTTGATCCCCAACTCTTTGAGTTCCTGGATCTGACCCGGGATATCAGAATCCCACGCGGTGATGCTATTGTAATTGAAACGTGCCTGCATGCCCAGGCTCGCCACATACCCGGCCGCCCGCAACCGGGCCTTCTCCGTCCAGGTGTCAATTCCAAACGGCAGCCGATCTGACACGTTGAGGAAGAACTCGGTGTAGGCTTTCATCTCGTCCTCGGTGGGAGCCACTAACCCCACCAGGGCCGGGATTCCGGTTTCGGCCGAGATCTCCTCGAGTTCTTTGATCCGGTCGGCGGCCTTCTCCTTGTCCCAGCGGGGTGGCTTGCGGCTCTCGACGAGCTTATCCTTGGTCTGAAACATGTTGGCGATCAGGAGCGGTGGACGCTCGCCTGGCTGCCCCCCGACCTTGGTCCCCCAAATGTCGTACACCTTCTGCTCGTTGTCGAAGCGGAAAAGACCCATCGTATTCTCCTTTGCCGGTACGTCGGGGCGTGAAATCCAGAAATGGTAGCCGGCACCATCGCCACGTCCCAGTCTCACCCGATCTCAAACGCGACCGGTTCAGAGCGAGCGATTGCGGTTCTTGTCTCACATGTTCGTCGTAGGCTGGGGCTCCTCCCCACCGCTGAACTCCACCGCGTGGGCGAAGAGGCCCGGGGCACCTCCCGTGTGCAGGAAGAGCACCGTCTCGTCCCGGCCGATGTGCCCTCGCCGCACCAGATCGATCAATCCCGCCATCGCTTTGCCGGTGTAGACCGGATCCAGAAAAATCCCTTCGGTCCGTGCCACCAGCCGGATGGCTTCGACAGCCTCCGCACTCGGGAGGCCGTAGCCGGGTGCCACGTAGTTGTCGAGGAGAACCGGCGCTTGCACCGGTGTGGTAGGGACGAGGTCCAGGCGCGCGGCGGTCGCCCCGGCCAGGCTTTCGATCCCCGCCAGGCACTCGGCGCGCGGCCGGCTCACGCTGATCCCCCAGATACGATACGGCGCCTGCAACCAGCTCGCGCCCACCACCAGCCCCGCAAGCGTTCCACAGGAACCTGCCGCGCAGACCAGGTGGTCGATCGCCACCCGGCGAGCGATTCGCTGCTCCTCCAGTTCCAGGACAGCAGCCACGTAGCCCACGCTGCCCACCGGGGAGGCGCCCCCGCGCGGGATGACGTACGGCCGGCGGCCGCGGCGACGCAGGTCC
>DOUV01000218.1 GCA_003520455.1 Chloroflexota bacterium
CGCTCCTCGACCGGCTGGCCCACCGACTTGGCCTGCAGCGGATCATCCAGTCCCTCCTGCTCGTTCCGTTGCGCACCCGCACGGGCACCCTCGGGCTGCTCGACGTCGGAGAGCTCAGGCAACCTGAGCGCGCCGACTTTTCCCCAGCCCAGCAAGATCTGGTCGTCGCCATCGCCGACCAGACCGCGGCCCTCATCGAGCGCATGCAGCTCCAGGAGATGGCCGAGCGTCGCAGCCGGCTCTTGATGGCTCTCGACGAAGCCTCGCGCCACATCCGCGCCGAGCGGCAGACGTCGAAGCTCTTGATCGAGATCGTCCGCCTGGCCGCCCAGCTCGCCGGGTGTGCCGTCGGCGGCCTCTTCATCAATCGCCCTCATCTCCAGGAGCTGGAGCTCGCCGTCACCGATGGTCTCCTGGTTGATCTGGTCGGCCGGCGGCAGTCCCACGCCGAGGGCCTCTTCGGCTTCGTCGCGCGCACCGGCGAGACCCAAGTGTACCGGGCCTATGACGTCTGGACCGACCGCGACCCCCTCCTCGCCCCGTACCCGTTGAAGACTATGATCGCCATACCCATCAAGCACGCTGGAGACGTCGAGGCGGTTCTCTTCGCCGCCGATTCTACCGAACTCATAGAGTTCACGCAGACCGACAAAGAGATCCTGGAGCGCTTCGCCGAGCAGGCTGCGATTGCCTTGCGAACCTCTTACCTGATAGGTCGCGAGCAGCGCATGTTCACCCAGCTCGCAGTCCTGCACAAGATCAGCGATTACATCCAGACGGCCGGCGACCTGGAGAAGATTCTGCACGTCGTCCTCACCGGCGTTACCGCGGGCTACGGTCTAGGGTTCAACCGCGCCGCCTTCTTGCTCATCGACGAGCGCCACCAGACCCTCGTCGCACGTCTCGCCATCGGCCACATGACCGAACCGGCTGCTCGGCAGGATTGGCTCCAGCATATTCGCCGCGGCCTCGAACACTTCGACCGCTACCTTCAGCACCTCGAACAGGGGCAGTTTCCCCTGACCCCCCTCGGCGAGCGCCTCCGGGACCTGCGCTTGCCGCTGGGTCCGGCGAGCGAGGATCTCTTCTCCGCCCTGGTTGCCGACCCGCACCCCCTCGCCGTCGTCCCGGCCAAATTGGAGCAACTCCCTGGGGAGTTCGTCGCCGCCTTCGAGCCGGCTGCGCCGCTGGCTGTCGCCCCCCTCGTCGTCCGCGGTCGCGTGATCGGTCTTCTGGTGGCCGACAACAAGTTCACTCGCTCCCCTATCACCGCCGACGATCTTGACGCCCTGATGACCTTCGCCAGTAGCACAGCCATCGCCATCGACAACACGCGGCTGCTCCACGAGACCGAAGAGGCCCGCCAGCAACTCCGGTCCTCCTTCCAGGCCAGCAACGCCCTCGTTTCCCCCCACGACCCCGACGCCATCCTCCACGAGATCGTCGCCCAGGCGCGCCTCGCTGCCCAGGCCGACGGCGTCAGCATGGTCTTGATCGACGAGATGGGCCATGCGCGTGCTATCGTTACCGCAGGGATTGATACCCCCGTGAGCCTCGTTGATGTCATCCGTCCCGACGGCATCTCTATGAGAGTACTGCGCGCAGGTCAACTCGATATCATCGAGGATACGAGCACCCAAAGAGATCGTGTCAATCCCGGCATGTTTTGGCGCCAGGTCAGCGCGGCCATCTGTCTACCCATCTCTTTGGAGGGCAAGTCGATTGGCGTCATGTGGGTGCACTACCACCACCCCCGCCGCTTCTCCGATGCCCAGATCGAAGCCCTCCAGCTTTACGTCAACCAGGCCGCCATCGCGTATGACAGCTCCCGGCGCATCAAAGAGTTAGAGCACATGCGCCACGCCGCCGAAGCCCTGGCGGGTGCTGCCGGCTGGCAAGATGTGCTCACCCAGATCGTCCGTGGCGCCCGCGATGTCTTGCAGGCAGACTCTGCCGTCATCTGGCCCTATGACGCAGTTCATAATCACTACCTGCCTGCTGCCTCCATTGCCGCCGGAGTCCCTGACGATCTCTGGGAGGTCTTCCGGCACGCGAAGCTAGCCACAGGAGGAACTGCCGACACCGTGATGGAGCAGGGATTGGTTGCTGTTCATGATATCTGCGATCGGGAGCGCTACCCCTTCGTCGGCGACCGTACTCACGCCCTCCTCGCACAGATCGGTGCGCGCAGCTTCCAGGGCATCGCCCTCTGCGTGGGCGACGAGCGCCTTGGCGTCCTGTACGTCAACTACTCCCAGCCGCGTAGCTTCAACAAAGACGAGCAGCGAGCGGCCCGCACCTTTGCCAATCACGCCGCCCTCGCACTCAAGAAAGCCAGGCTACTCGACCAGTTGAGCGCGGCCCGCAACGCCGCCCGCGTCGTCGCCCGCGTCACCGTACTCGCGGAGGATCTCGACCGCGCCCTGCAGTCGGTCGCGGAGGGCACGCAGCGCGTCCTGGGTTGTGATGCCGTCACCCTCTACGTCTACGATCAGCACCGTAACCGGCTCCGCCATCCACCCATCACACTCGGCGTGCGTGACCCGCAGAAGGCCGCTCGTTTTGGCACTGTCCCTCAGGCCTCCGTCGTCTTTACAATGCTCAACCGCGATCAACCCTACATCGTGGAGCACACTGCAAGCGACTCGCTCTTTGCGAAGCGGCGCTTTACTCTAGAGGAAGAAGTGATCTCGCTCGTCGCGATCCCACTTAAGGTCGGTGGTGAGTGCGTCGGCGTCATGTTCGTCAACTACCGAGCCCCGCACCGCTTCACCAGCGACGAGCTTCTCAATATCGAGCTCTTCGCCGACCAGGCCGCCGTCGCCATCAGCAACGCCCAGCGCTACGAGCGTCTGCAACTCCGCGCCGCCGCTCTCCAAACCCTCTATGAGACCAGCCTGACCCTCACCGCTACGCTCTCAGTCGAGGCTCTCCTGAAATCCGTCGTCGACCGCGCCCGCCAGCTCACCGGGGCCCAGATCGGTGCCCTGGGGGTGCTCGATTCTGAAGGTAATCTCCGGTCCTTCATGACCTCCGGGCTCGACCCATCCCAGGAGCGCCTAGGCCCCCGCCCCCAGGGTCACGGGATTCTCGGCCTGCTGTTACGGGATGGGCCGACGATCCGCCTGGCAGATATCCACGACCACCCTGCCTTCGAGGGGCATTATCCTCCCGGCCATCCCGCAATCACCAGCTTTCTCGGAGTGCCAATTCGGTACAAGGGACTCATCATCGGCGACCTCTACATGGCCAACAAACTCGATGCCTCCGAGTTCAGCGATGAAGACGAGGACCTGCTCGAGTCCCTCGCCGCTCAAGCCGCCGTGGCCATTGAGAACGCACGCCTGTTCGAGCAGACCCGCCAAGCCGCCGACCGCCTGACCACGATCCACCAACTCTCTGTCGCCGCCACTTTAGGGCAAAAGGTGCAGCAGGAGATTCTGCAAACGGCTATCCAAGAGATGGTCCGGGCCTTCGATCTCGACCAGGGCGGGATCGTTATGTTCGATTGGGATGCGGAGCTTGGGCGCACGATGGCCGAATACCCCGAGCGCGAAGAGGTCGAGGACCCTATTCCTCTGCGCGGGAATCCCACCATTGACTGGATCCTCGAGCACGCGCAGCCGCTGGTTATCGATGATGCTCCCAACGACGCGATGGTCGCACCGTTTGGCGCTGCTCTCGAGCGTTGGGGCGTGAAATCGATGCTGCTCGTTCCCCTGATCGTGAACGGCGAGGTCGCCGGAACCATCGGGCTCGACGCCACCGCTGCCCGGCGGCGATTTACATCCGAGGATCAAGAGCTGGCCCAGACCATGGCCAATCATGTCGCCAGCGCCATCGAGAACGCCCGCTTAAATGTTGATCTCCGCAACCGCGTCGAAGAGCTGGAACGGACCCGGCGCCAGCTCGCCGCGCGCCACGTGATCGCCTGGATGGGAACGATGAGCTCGACCTGGCGCCACGCCATCGACGGGCACGCCCTGACTATCTGCGAAGAGACTGAAGCCTTGCAGCGCAAGCTTCCGGCTGACGCGCGGACGCTCACTGTGGAGAAGAAGCTATCCAAGATCAAGAGATTGGCGCAGATGATTCTGGATAAACCCATCACCCCGCCGCTCTCTTCCGAGGAAGGGGTCATCCCCCTCCCCATCAACCCTTTGCTCCGAGAGCGGCTCCAGCAGCTCTGGAAAAACGAACCGAACCGGTCGGTCGAGTGCTGCTTCGAGCCCGACGAGGACAGTCCGCTCATCGTTCGCATCAGCCCTGAATGGCTGCGCCGCGCCTTCGACATTCTGATCGACAACGCTGTCGATGCCGTGCAGGCCGCTCCCGTCAAACGCATCACCGTCTCCACCGATCTCCTCGACGGTTGGGTCCGTACAGCCATCCGCGATACAGGAGGTGGCATCCCAGCAGAAATTCTCGCTAGCTTCTTACAGGAACCGGTCTCGAAATCGCCCGGCGACAAAGGCATGGGGATAGGTGCACTTCTGGCTCAGATGATTGCCCAAACCTACGGTGGGGAGATCTCCGTCGCCGACACAGGCCCCGCCGGCACGACCATCGTCCTCCTCCTGCCACAGGAACGCTAGTGCCCTTCTACAGGGGACACCCTGGCTTTTCCCGCAACCCCTCGCTGGGTCTCTACCGTGGAGTGCAGCCAGGGCAAGACGCACCACGTTCGCGCTATCGGAATACCCACCATCACGACACCTCCCGGTTGTGCGAGAGGGCATGAGGAGAAGAGAGCTATGGAGGAGCAGTGGCGGTTCTTGTTGATCGACGGTGCCAACGACAGATACTGGCTCGCAATGATGGCGGAAGCACTCCGCCCACTGGGCACCCTCACAGTGGCAGCGGAGACGGACGCGCTCCAGTCGAATCGGCTCGACACGTGTGACCTCGTGATTGTGGATGCTGCCGCCGTCACGGATATCACTCGGTTCCTTCTGGGCCTTCGCGAGTGCCGTCCCACTCCAAAAATCATCGTCGCGACCGCCTCTCCCACCTGGACACGGGCGCGCGAGGCGTTCAAAGCTGGAGCCACCGACTACATTCGAAAATCTCTCGACCCTCAGGAACTTCGCGCAGCAGTCCTGGGCGCGCTCAAGAAATCACGCCCGTCCTGAGGTGCCGTCGCGCGCAATGACGCCGATGAACCGAATCGACACGGTGTAGAAGGGGCTGAACCATGTCGAAGCGCAGCATCCTTTTCGCCGACAACGTCGCGGAGTTTCTCAACACCCGCCGGGAGTTCCTGGAGAAGCACGGATTCGAGATGAGAGCTGCGCCCGGTGTGGCCGAGGCGAAGGCAATGCTTGTACCTAACGCGCTCAACCTGACTGTGCTCAATCTTCGCCTGGTCAATGACGAAGACAGCAAGGGCTTCAGCGGTCTGGAGTTGGCGAAGCCGGTCACCCCGACCCTTCCCAAAATCGTTGTCACCAAGTATCTCTCGATCAAGGTTGCAAGGAATAGCATCCCAGCAGGCGGAAAGGTTGCAGGTGCGACGGCGCCGGTCCCAAAGGCCGCACGAAGACGGCCACGTGCACTCAGAGGAAGGAGGGCAGCATGCTTAAGGTACTGAAGGTGCTGATGGTCGACAACGACCAGGACTTTCTCGAGACCCGTGCGGAGCGACTTGAGGAAGCCGGCTACGACGTCTACACGGCTGTCTCGATCGAGGAGGCCGAGCACATCCTGGAGCACACCAACATCCATGTCATTGTCGTCGATTTGCGCATGCGCGACGACAATGACGACAAGGACACCACGGGTCTGTTCCTGGCGGAGAAGGATGCCTACGAGTCGATCCCAAAAATTATTCTGACCCGTTACCCCAGTTACCAGCACGTGCGCAAAGCGCTTGGCCCGGTCATTGAGGGACTTCCACCGGCGGTCGATTTCATCGCCAAACAAGAAGGGCAAGACAGCATGCTGGACGCAGTGCAGCGCGCCTTCGATACCTACGTCCCAATCAACCACACCCTCAGCATCACCTGGAAAGAGGTCCTCTCCTTCTACCTGCTGGTCGACCTCATCGCCCCCGAGACTGCGAGAGAGCACCTGACTGATCGCACCGCCGAGCTTGAAGACCTCTTCCGCAGACTCTTCCACGACACCACTCAGGTCACTATCGGCCGCCTGCTCGCCCGCAGCGAGGGCCGGGTCATGCTGGAGGTCTTCGCCTACCGCCACCAGAGTGGCGAGGTCCAGCTTGTCGTCGCCTGCGGGCGGCGCGATCTCATCCGCCAGGAAGATGGGTGCTTCGAACACTTCGCCCCCCACCATGGCGGCGCGGGGAGCACTGCAAAGTGGAAGACGGCGGAGACCGGCCGCTTCGCCGCCACCACCTACACGCTGGTCGGGGGTGAGCTGGCCGAGACGGCTTCATTCCGAGATTTTTACAGGAATCGGCCAGTGCGCGAGGTCGAGGCTGCCCTCGATTCCCTATCTAGCGATACCCTGGCTCGCTGGCACCGGCAGCGCCGCTTCCATGAGGCCGACCATTCTCCCGTCGCCCTCTACCGTGACTGGTTGGAACTGAGCGACGAAGCGCTCTTGCCCGCGCGGCTGCAGCGGTGCGTGGACGCCATCGGTGCCGAGAGTGTCGCCCTCAGCCTGGCAGCAGTACAAGCCTCGCCCCACCGCTTGGTGTTCCAGATTCCGGGAGGCCCCTCGGTGTCCTACCCTAACCCCATTCCCGACCTGGCAACCGGGCGAATCGTCGGCGACCCACCGCTCCTCTGCGGCATCAGCCATGGCCGGGTCGACGCCGACACCGTTCTCGTCGATGGCCACGCGCGTACCTGGCTCATCGATTTCACCCACGCCGGTCGCGGTCCGCTGCTGCGCGACTACCTCAGCCTTGAACTCGTCATCAAGTTGGACCTGATCGAGACCCCCGACCTACTAGGACGTCACACCCTCGAACAACGCTTGCTGGCCGCCACCACGCTGGCCGATCCCCTTCCATCCGAAGGCCTCAGCCCCGAGCTGCGGAAAGCGCTCAGTGCGATCGAACGCATCCGGCACTCCGCAGCCCAGCTCGAGCCTAGAGACATCAAACCCTATCTCCTGGGACTCTTCTTCGCGGCAATAAAACGTGTTGCCAGCTTCAATCCGGATCTTCACTACTCGCGGCGCGAGCTCGCCCCCGCCGTGCACGGT
>DOUV01000534.1:0-545 GCA_003520455.1 Chloroflexota bacterium
GAGGTCTTCGAGCCGCGAGCGGAAGGACGTCCAGGTGCGAGCCACATCATCAAGTTGGGCCCGGAGGGTGGGGTCGGGCGCTGGCGGCAGCATCATGGGCTGGCCGGTGATGTCGATGGTCGAGCCACCGGCTCGCAGGGTGTGAAGCGTGGTATCGAAGAGTTGAATCGAAGCGGCCAGGTCGGGGCTGTCGGGCTGGGAGAGGGCCAGCCAGGTCATCTTCTGCGTAAGCATCCGTTGGCGACCGGCAAGGTTGATCACTGCGGCATCGTGGGACTGGGTGCGGGTTGTGAGGAAGGTTGCGGTGACCGAGCCGCCGACGAGCAGCAGGAAGCCGAGGAAGATGGTGTTGAGTTGCGCGCGCAGGGAGCGGATCATACGCGTCTCGCCACAAGCGGGTCGGGATCACAGGCTCTCGCGAGTGCTACCCTGGCCGGTGAGTTAGCCTTATATCTGTAGAGACTTTGTCCCGCTCTGACAAGTGTAGTTCGTCCCTCGTTTCTATGACAATGTTCACAAGTTTCTCCTTTAGGCGCGGAAGCCCA
>DOUV01000534.1:586-5259 GCA_003520455.1 Chloroflexota bacterium
CGCGGAAGCCCACCCGCTTCCACCCTGTGGGTCCCCCTGAGGGGCTCTCGCTTGGGGGTACCCTGCGGGGTAGGGGAACCCCGTAGGGCTTGCGCCCAAGTGGGAGCGTCTTGCCTGGGTGCGCCCCGCAGGGCGAGCCGTGGGTAACTGACTCATTCTGTCGGGAACCGCGCACCCCCGATCTCCGATTGCTCATTCCACCACCAGGAGGGTGAACCAGAACTGACTCCCTCGACCCACCTCGCTCTGGACACCGATCTGCCCGCCTTGCGCTTCCACCAACTGTTTCGCAATGGCCAATCCCAACCCCGCTCCGCCGTTCTCCCGAACGCGCGCCTGGTCGGCGCGCCAGAAACGGTCGAAGACGTGCGGCAGGTCCTGGGCCGGAATGCCAGGGCCCGTATCGATGACCGAAACCCGGAGAGCCGCGGGGCGCTGACGCATCGCAGGTGGGTGAGAAGAGGAGGCTTCATCCAATGGGCGGGGCCATTCGACCTGGATGGCGACCTGGCTTCCTGCCGGGGTGTGGCGCAATGCGTTCGCCAGCAAGTTGTAGATCACCTGCCGGGTGCGGTCCGGATCTGCCCGGACGGGGGGCAGATCAGACGGTAGCGCGAGGGTGAGAGCCGTTCCTTTCTCCGCGGCCGGTTCCTCGAAGAGTGCCACGACCCTCTCGACAACCGGCCCGATCTCGACGGGGCGAATGTTCAGGCTCAACTGGCCGGCCTCTGCCTGAGCCAACTCGTGCAGGTCGCTGACCAGCCGGCTTAAAATCAGTGTCTCATCATAGATCGTGGCGACCTCGGATTTCTCAAGGGGGTAGACGTCGTCCAGGATGGCCTGGAGGTTCCCCTGAAGCACGCTCAGTGGTGTGCGGAGCTCGTGGGCAATGTCGGCTACCAGGTTGCGGCGGAGCCGCGCAGCCTGCTGGAGGCTCCCGGCCATCTCGTTGAAGGCCTGGGCGAGATCAACGATCTCCTCGGTCCCTCCCACCGGCACACGCTGATCGAGTTCGCCTTTCGAGATGCGCCGGGCGGCGATGGCCAGCCGGCGCAGCGGGGCCGAGACCCCCCGGGCGATGGCGAGCCCCAGCAGCACCCCCAGACCCCCCGAGATCAGGCCGGCCTGCAGTAAGGTCTGGTTGATCTGGGCCAAGAAGAGTTGGGCGTCAGGCGCCAGGTCGGCTCGCCCCGGCAGGCTGACCAGCAGGTAGCCGACCGTCCGGTTTTCCCACTGGACGGGGATGGACACCGCCAACTCCTGGCGGCTCAGCCGGATCCCCAACTGCCCCCCCGATTCGTCGTACACCACGCGCCCGCCGGCATCGGCCAGGAGGACCGCCGGCGCCCCACGCCGCATCCCTCGCCCGGTGCCTATGATTCCCGGACCGCGACCGGTGCGGAACATGATCTCCACGCCGGTCCAACCACCATTTTGAGCATAGAACTCAGCCAGGTTAGTCACGAGATTTGAGTTGATGATCTGGTTCTGGGCCACGAAGCGACGAAACTGGGTGCTGACCTGCCGGTTCGCGAGCAAAGCGACAACAAGGACCCCGGCAATGGTCACTACTCCAAAGGCCAGCGCCAGCCGCACCCACAGCTTGTTCATAGTCTACCCTCGGTAGAAATATCCCCTGCTTGTTCACGCGTCAGCCTGCAGGCGGTAGCCGACGCCGTACACCGTCTGAATTGTGGTTGGATTGCTCGGGTCGGACTCGACCTTCTTGCGCAGGTTTTTGATGTGGCTGTCAACGGTGCGCTCCAGCCCCGCGTAGGCGTAGCCTAACCCCTTTTCGATGAGCTCCAGCCGGGTGAAGGCATGGCCGGGGTTCTCCATCAGCACTTTCAGCAAGTCGAATTCAGTCGGGGTGAGGTCGAGGGGGCGACCGTTCAGCATGACCTCGTGGCGGTCCAGATCCATGAGCAGGCTGCCAACCTGGAGCACGTAGGACTGGGTGGGGCCGCCGGCCGTCCGCCGCAGGAGAGCCCGAACTCGGGCAACGACCTCGCGCGGGTTGAACGGCTTGGTGACGTAGTCGTCCGCGCCCAGCTCCAGCCCGATAATCTTGTCTGTGTCTTCGATGCGAGCGGTAAGCATGATGATGGGGAGGCTGGCAAAGTGTTCGTCGCCGCGCACGATGCGGGTGATCTCCCAGCCATCGCGGTTGGGAAGCATCAGGTCGAGGACCACCAGGTCCGGCCGCTCACGCCGGATGGCGTGCAGAGCTGCGTCGCCGTCGTGGGCGGTCAACACCTGGTAGCCGGCCTGCTCCAGGTAGGAGCGGACCAACCTGACAATCTGCTTGTCGTCATCGACGACAAGGATTCGCTGCGTCATGGCGCTCTCCAGTCAACACCGCACATCTCAGTCCACCTGTGGATCAATAGTACCACAGAAGCGTACTGAACTCAGCGTAACAGCCGATGCCGGCTCGTCTGAGCCGGCATCGGGGTGAGAGTTTGGTGCGTTTGCTTGGGGGCTTACCGGCTCTGGTGTTACCGGCCCCAGCGTCCCTGGTGCCCGACTGGGCCACCGCTGCTCGCGTCATCGCAGACGCCGTCGCCGTTGCCATCGACGAAACCGGTGCCTGAGCCAATGCCCTTGGGCGACCAGGGCTGGCTCAGCCGCGCAGTCACGTTGGCTTTCATCGTCGCCAGCACGCTGTCGGCCTGCTCCTGGGTGATCTGCCCGTTGGCAACCAGGTCGGCCAGTCGCTCCTCGCGGGGTGCCACGAAGGCGTCCACGATCGTTTCGACGGATACATTGTGCTCGGCGGCGACCTGGGCGATGGTCTTGTCGCTCTGCAACTCGGCGACCAGTTCGGTTCGGTCCATTCCCAGCGTGTCAGCCGCTACGGCGATCAATGAGTTGGCGTAGCCGCCCAGGCGACCGCCCCTGCCGCCATTGATCGGGCCAGTTCCATTTCCGGGCCCCATGCCGGAGCCTGGGCCGAAGCCGCCACCAACGACCGGGCCGGTGCCATCACCGGGGCCATTCCCCGTGCCCGGGCCCTGCGCCAGCGCCGCCGGCACCAGGATCAGGAGCGCCACGATGGCCACTGCGACACTTGCCACGAGCATCCATTTCCGAGTGTTCATACTGCCTCTCCTTTTTCTCGGTCCTGTCCGATCACTGTGATCAGACTGTATGTTTCGTACCGTCACTTTAAATATAGCGGCTGACTATGGAGAACTGATGGAAAGGGAGCGGAGATGGCATGCAGATTGAAGCGGGGCAAGCCAGGCAGGCGAATGGAGCAGCTCCATTCGCCTGCCTGGCAATCTGGGAGGTCGCTCGCTGTTGATGGCCAGCAATCGAGCCTTCGTTCTTCGTTGTTGCGGGCTCGTACCTTGCTATGGGCGCCTGGGGCGAGTCACCTCATGTGCCGCCGGCGGGCCGTCCAGACAGTGCCGCTCGATCAGCGCGCGGGTGGCCCGGACGCCGACCTCGGGGTCGCCGTCCCCTTCGAATTCGACGACCAACCAGCCGCGGTAGCCGGCCGCCGCCAGGGTCCGCAGGATGGGACCGTAGGGCAGGCGCTGCTCCTCGCCGTCGGGACCGAAGCTGTAGCTCTTGGCGTGAACGTGGACCGCCAGGGGGGCCAGAAGCTGGATACCCGCCAGTTGGGTGCCCGCAGGAAAGTTACCGAAGTCCAGGCAGACGCCGAGGCGCTCGCGGGGGGCTTCCACGCGCTGGATCAGCTCGGCTAACCGTGCCGGATCGGCACTGAGGCCCCAGTGGTTCTCGACGGCGACGATCAGGCCGGCACGCTCGGCGAGGTTGGTGAGCTCCGTGAGGGCGTTGGCGCTCTGCGCCAGGGCCGCATCGATGTGGGCCGCGCGGCCCGCCATTGGTCCGCCTGTGGTGATGCGCATGACCTCCGCCCCGAGCGCGCCGGCCGTCTCCAGGCCACGTTGCCAGTAGCGGCGCTGTGCCGACAATCCCTGGCCGGTTGCAGTCAGGTTGGAGTCGAGCGTCCAGCTGGCGAAGCGGACTCCAGCCTGCTCGGCGGCGCGGGTGATCTGCTCGACCAGGGCGGGCTGATAGTGGCGGGGACGCTGCACGACGCCTGGGGCAGGCAGGCGCCGGGGCAGATGGCGCTCGACGAAGCGGTGGACCCGGCGCGCCGCCCGCAACCAGAGCGGTGGCCGGGGCGCGGTGGCGAAGAGATCGTTGAACTCGACCGAGGTGAAGCCCATGCCGGCGGCCAGCGTCAGGGCGTCGACCGCGGTGAGGCGCCCGGCAAAGATAGAATCGTGGAAGCTCCAGATCGAAACGGCGAGCGGTTTCGTTAGCATGGCTGGCTACGGGTAGGGTGTTGATGTGGGTGGTTCCGGATAGCCTCCCGTCGTGGCGGTCGGGCTGACACCGGGATAGGCGCCCGCGACAGTCGGGGTCGGCGACGGCGGGACGCCAGCGGCCGACGTGGCCGTGGGCGAGTGGGTGGGGATTGGCTGCGGGACAGTCGAGGTCAGGGCCGGGACAGTGCTGGTCGGCGACGCCTCCGGGATGGTCGGCGGAAAAGTAGGCGGTGGTTGAGTCGCGGTTGCCTGGGGGAATCCGGTTGGGAAGGTCTCGGCCGGTCCCTCGAATTCCACTGAGGGTGCGGTGGTCGTGGGAACCGGCGTGCGCGTCACCGGAGGCGGCCCCACCGGGGTCAGGTCGCGCTG
>DOUV01000975.1 GCA_003520455.1 Chloroflexota bacterium
CGGTGGGCGACCAGGCGGCGAAGTCGGGGTAGGGGAGTACGCGCTCGGCGACAACTGTTGGTCGCCCGCCGCTCAGCGGCACGGTGCGGAGCGGCACGCCGTCGGCGGCCAGGGAAGGCGAGTTGAAAGGGATCTGCCAGAAGGCCAGCCGGGTGCCGTCCGGCGACCAGGCGGCCAGGGCGATGGTATCATCCGCCTGGGGTGGATGGTAGGCGGAGGCGATCTCGCTGAGCCTCGTTCCGTCGGCGCGGATGCGGCGCAGCCCTTGGGAGGTCGGCCGCGCTTCCGGTTCGGTCTCCGTCCACTCAAAAGCCAGCCAGTCTCCATCAGGAGACCAGGCGACGCGCCCCACACCCCCTCCTTGGACGCCCGGTCCCGCGATCAGCTCCTGGGACTGGCTGCCGTCGGGATTGCTCACCCACAGGCCACCGTCACCCGGCACGAAGGCCAGCCGGTCCGCGACAGGGGCCCAGGAGGCCCCCGTGGCATGGCCCGCGATACGCCACGGAGTCCCGCTGTCGGTATCCACGACCCACAGCGCCCGGCCCCTGAAGAACGACAGCCATCGGCCGCTGGGAGACCAGCGCGGCTGTGTGTAATCGCCCCCTTCGGTCAGGCGGACTTCCTGGCCCGTGTCGAGGTTGGTCGTCCAGATGTCCCCGCCGCGCACAAAAGCGACTTTGCCAAGGCGTGGCGCGGGCGTGGGTGAGGGAGTGAGCGCCGCCTGGGCCGTGGCAGTGGCCTCCGCCGGCTGCATGAGCCGGCCCTCCACTTTCAACCTGCCGCAGCCGGCCAGCAGGGAGGCGAACAACAATAGAAGGATACCCTGATTCTTCTTCAAGGCTTACTTTCCCTCTCAAGTTAGCAAGGTTGGCCCAAATTTTGGTCGCAGTGAAGGTTCCGTCAGCCTCGGGGAGAGCCCGCAGGTAGAGGAAATTCTCCGGCTTCAGTGCAGCCAGGTCAATAATCTCACCCTTGGCAATTCACTTGCGTCCATCCTACCACACCTGATGTTTCACCATATTTCAGACCAGTAACGATCTCCAGACATCGCGTAACAGATCTGAAACACTCCCCCGTCGCTGGCGCCAGGGACAACCGCACGGTCACCACCGTGCCCTGCCCGACCCGGCTGCTGTGCAGCGCCACGATGCGCGGTTGACACAGTGAGTAGTGGTGCTCGGCGCGGCGCTGGCGCCTGGATGGACACGAGGAAGTCTAGGCCGTTAGGGTAGGCTCGGAGAACCGCTGGCGGCGCGCTCGATTCTGGCCAGCTGGTGAGGGAGTCCGCCGCTATCATTGGGATCTACGGTTCGATCGTTTCCGGATGACTGTCAGCACCGACGTTCGGCGGCCGGTCACGGATCTTTGGGCAGGCAGACGTCGATCCGCCGTGAGCTCATCGCCCGCTGCGCGGTGATGGAACCAGGCTTGAGCCGACGAAGACCGCCGTAGCCGGCAAGGGCACAACCTCGACCGCCCCAGTGGGGAGATGTACCAGGGTTGCCACATCGCCACGGTCGGGCCGCAGCAAGAGCCACTGTCCATCCGCACTGATCGCCAGCGGCCGGCTCGCGGCCTGGCCGATCGCGGCCACGGGGGCCATCGCCTTCGAGTGACCATCCAGCCGCCTGAGACCATCGGCCGTCACCGGCTCGTCGTAGAGATCACCCGGGCGGAGCAGGAAGTACACCCCCCGGCTGTCAGGCGCCCAGAGCAAGCCCCAGGCATGGCTCGGTTTCCGCGGCAGGTCGAGCACCTGGAGCGCCGGCGTCGCCGAGGTCAACTCATAGAAGTTGAGCACCGTTTCGAGGGTCTCGCCCCGACGGCGGCGCGCGGTCGTGACCAGGGCACGACCATCAGGCGAGAGCGCCGCAAAGATCTCCCCTGCCACCGGCAGTTCGGCTTCAATCTGCCCCCTCGCGAGGTCCACCACCAACACGTGCCCAAAGGCAGGGTCTTGCCCCCAGGGCAAAAGGTGCAGGCTTTTTCCGTCGGCCGACAGCCCCAACGGCTGGGCACTCCGGTGGACGATGATGATCGGCCGCGCGATCTGGCGAGCCACCTGGTAGCTCCCGACCAGCGTGCCGAGGCCAAACGGCGCCCCGGGATCATCGAAGGTGACCCAGTACAGGATCGGGTCCCCAGTGGGGGTCTTCAGGAGCGCCCCAAAGCGCGCGGGGCTGTCAAAGCGCGCCACCGGCGCGCTCGATCCATCGCGCACATCCAGCCGGTCGAGCGCTTGCCGCCGCAACAGCACCACGAAATGGTTCACTTGCGTGGCGTCCAAGACCGCGTCCGGATCAGGCACAGTGGCCAGCGCCTGAGGCGCACGCTCCGGCGTTTGTTCGATCAACGTCCCCGCATGGAGATAGCGAAAGGATGGTGGTGTGGCCGGAGCGGGTGTGGGTGTCACCGCAGTCGCCGGTGGGGGAGACGGTTCGGAAACGAGCGGGGTAATTGGTGGCCTCGTGGGGCGCGGGCTCGTCGCTGCCACGGGGGAGGGCGGCCCCTCAGCGCCAGGGGCCCGGCAGGCCCCGCCAAGGAGAGTGAGACAAACGAGCACGCCTACCAGCCGGTAGAGCCTCCGGGGCGTTACTGCCACGAGGAAGGTCCTTGTTACACCAGAGTCGTCGGGGTGGGGCGCTGCAGCGCCCGCCACCCTGGCGACGCCGCCGAAGTCGATTCGCCAGGGACAGACATTGTTATACCGGCGTGGTTCGTAGCCGGATCACCGGCTCCACGAGCTGAAGATGGACACGACTCGATCAGGGCGGTATCACTAATCTTGTGTAAAAAGAGGGAGTCTTGGTATCCTTGCTAGGCGACCAAACCTTACAAGGAGAAAACCAATGACTCCCAGAGCAAATCATAAGCGGCTTGAGGCAGAAGGTCAAACACTAATCGGAGAATACCTCCAGGAGCGACTTCGACTAGCCATCAAAGTCACCCTGATCCAAATTCTGGAAGAAGAAGTCGAAGCCTTGGTCAACGCAGCACCTTACCAAAGAACGCCAGAGCGAAGAGATTATCGCAATGGCAGCTACGAGCGAGACCTGGGAACTTCGATGGGTGTGATCGAAGATTTGCCCGTCCCGCGCACTGGCAACGGATTTCAAACGGAATTGTTCGAACGCTACCATCGTCGCCAGGCCGAACTGGATGAAGCCATCTGCCAGATGTTTGTGCGAGGGGTCAGCACTGCTCACGTGGGCGATGTGGTGGAAGCACTCACCGGCGCTTCGCTCAGTCCTTCGGCGGTTTCCAGAGTGTTTCATTCCCTGGAAGGCGAGTTTGAAGGTTGGAAACAACGCCAACTGAAGCCTCACTATCTCTATCTCTTCGCTGACGGCCCCTATTTCAGCGTGATTTATGCTGCGGAAGGCTGCAAAATGCCGATTTTAGCCATCGTTGGCATTGATGCGGAAGGCCGGCGGGAGGTGCTGGCTTTTACCGTCGGTGAACGAGAGAACCAGCGAGCTTGGGAAGACCTGCTCGAAGAGCTGAAAAACCGGGGCGTGGAAACGGTGGATTTGTGGATCACCGATGGTCACAAAGCCATGCTGAATGCCATCGCAATCAACTTCCCGACCTCAAAACGACAGCGCTGTGGCCAACACAAGATGGAAAATGTGCTGGGCTACCTCCCGGAGAAGCAGCACGATGAAGTCCGACCCGAACTGCGAGCGATCTTCTACCAAGAAAACCGGGAAAAGGCAGATCAGGAGTTGGCTGCATTCGTAGCGAAGTACGAGCAGATCTATCCGACCGCAGTGGCCTGTTTGAAGCGTGACCTGGAAGCCTGCCTGACCTTTTACCGCTTTCCGATCAAGCATTGGAAGTTCATCCGCACGACGAATATCATCGAGCGGTTGTTCAATGAGGTCAAGAAACCCAGCCATAAAATAAGGTGGACCCTATTGTCAA
>DOUV01001025.1 GCA_003520455.1 Chloroflexota bacterium
GAGCAGGGCCGCGGGCAGCCCCTGGCGCCAGCGCTGCGGCCGCATCCACAGCCCGAGCAGCCCGTAGCTTGCCAGCCCGAAAAGGCTCGCCGAGATCGTGTTGACGTCGAGGAAGCGCTCGACGGTCAGGTAGAGCAGCGAGCCGCCGAGAGCGAGCAGGAGTACCGGGGAGGCGTGCTGCGGCGCGACGTCGAAGCGCGGGCGGAGACCCCCCTTGCGCACCTGGACGGCGATCAGCACGATCACGCCCAGGAGCACGAGTTGGTTGGTGCGGAAGTCCTCGCGTGAGAAGATGATCGCCAGGTAGTCGAACACCGGCCGGTAGAGCCAGAGCAACAGAGCGAGGACGAGTGCGTTGGCGCCGAGGCGCACGAGGTGAGGGACCCGGGCAAAACGGGCGACCCGTGATGCATGATGCGTGACGATTGCATACAGTTCATCACTGCGAAGAGGTGGGCACCGGGGTCAGCGGCGGGACCGGCGGCCCGTCGGGCAGGCGTCTGAGATCAGTGTCACTCACGAAGCGCACATCATCCCAGACAAAGCGAGCCTGCTCGAAGTCCTTGATTGTCAGGATGTGGCGCTTGTGGCCCTTGTCGAGCAGGTAGATCTCGGGGCCGGACCCCTTGAGTAGCACCGCGACCGGAGGCCCATCAGGCAGAGCATTGATGACGGACTGGTCCACCTGTTGGACTCTCTCCCAGGCAAATCCCTTTCCCGTGAAGGCGTCGAGGTTGATGATGTGGCGCTTGTGCCCGCTCTCGATCAGGAAGATGTCCGGGCCTGCCTTCAGGATCAGCCCATCACGAATGACGACGGCCGGGATCGTGGTTGGTGTCTGGTGGCCAAGCCCGGTTGCGTTCACGAGGATGACGCTCCCGAAAACCAGCAGAAGGAGCCATTTGAGTTCGGCGTTCATCGGTGGCCCCCGTTAATGCACGATGCCGAAGCCGAACACCTCGGCCAGGCTCGCGAGGATGTTAGTGTAGAAGTTACCGCCCAGTTGGCGGAAAGGCTCGAAGGGCAATCCGGGTGCGCCGAAGAAGGGGCGCAGCGTCCAGGCCATCTGTGTGCCGACGAAGGCGTAGACCAGGACCCAGAGCTGCAAAATGCGCTTCCGCGCCTGCCGCCCGGTCTCGGCCTGGCGCCGAAGCTCGTTGGCGCGGGCCTGCTCGTCCAGCGATTCGGTCGGGAGGGCCGCAAGCGCGGCCAACTCATCGTTGGTCGAGATGTAGGTCATCCCCTGGTAGAGGAAGGTCACGCCGATGACGCCCGTGATGGCGAAGATGGCGACGTTGAGCAGCTTGAAGAACTGATAGTTGCTCGAGGTCAACATAAAAAACAGCGTAATCGGCGCGAAGCTGAGCAACAGGACGCTGGTGACGGTCACCGCCGTCAGGATCAGCGCGAAATTTTGGGTCAGGCTCTGGCTGCTGCCGAAGAGCACGTTGAAAAAGTAGAGTGTGGGGAGACAGATCAGGAGGGTCACGAGGAAGAGGGCCGGGAGCTTGAGAGCCGAGCTGATGGTCTGCGCCAGGCTGTGGGTGCTCCCCATCACGCCACCATAGACCATCAGGAAGGCAATCGAGGAGATGAGCATGGCGCGGATCTTGATGCCGAGAGCCTGACCATTGCGGATCCCATCGAAAAAGCTACGCCGATCGCGAAGGATTGCCTCGACGACGGCGAAGTCGCCGCTCAGACCAGCGCCGGAGAGCCGACGTGTCACATTGTGGGCGGTCATGAGAACTCCTTTTGACTGGATAGATGCCGGCCGTGCAGGAGCGGGAAGCGCTGAGGACGCAAAGGATTCCCTAAGGCTTCCTTTGCGGCCTGGGAGTTGTGCGTCCTGACTGGAACCATCGCGCCAGAGCGCCGTTCAAGGAGCCCGATTTGCGAAGTCTTGGGAGAGTTCGGAAGTCTTCGATCCTGCGCCTCCGGCGACGCCTTGACGGGTGTTCTCGGGATCCGATTGGTTGCTGTCAGCTACTCCCGGTTGCTAACCGGGAGCTTGTCCCTGGCGCCGCATCCGAAGATGCGTCCGAGACCATAGGCGCACTGACAGGCGCCCGGCCTGAGGCGAACCCCAGGCACGACGTTGGGTTCCAGCCCAACGCTGACGTTGGGTGTTTTACGCGGGCAACGCTTCCTACCCGTAACCGCCAACACTCAGTTGGGAATGTAACCGTTGCTCCCCTGAGGGAGTGCCTTAACACGTATGATAGCCCGGAGGCGCGACAGAATGCAACGATTTGGCCGTGTGGCCTTCGGCCGTTGCTTTGGCATTGCGCTCCAATTCCGCTCCCGTTTGCAAACGGGTGCATCCTTGGACCGGTTGTTGTGAAAGGTATTGCCGCTGGAGGTTCGGGCTCATGTCCCAGCTCCGACGATGGTAAAGAACCAGAAAATGATCCACACCGCCAGTCCGAAGCGCCAGCGCTCGGCCTTCCAGCCGAGCGGGAGGAGCAGGAGGAGCACGGCGGTCGAGAGCAGCGCAGGGTGGGTGAGCATCTCCCAGGAGCGAGGGAGGGCCAGGAGCGGGAACACGATCCACTTCAGGATAAGCGCAAACAGCACCGGCAGCCCGGCAGTGGCGAGTGCTTCGCCGGTGCCCCAGCCGCGCCGCATCTCGACGAAGCCGCGGGCTACCTCGTCCACCGGCCCGAACTCCTCGACGGCGCGTTCCCAGGCCTCCTCCTCGCTGAGCCCGGCCTGCTGCCACCACTCGGCCGAGACTGCGAGGTGATCGGCCACCTCGGCCAGGATCGCCTGTTGCTGATCGCGATCCAGCGGGAGGGCGACTGCCAGTTCAGCGAGGTAGCGATCGCCAGCGTTCATCGTGTGCCTTCGGGCGCGGTTTCGTCTCCGCCCAGGAGATCGAGCAACTTGCGCGAGAAAGTTCGCCAGGCTTCAGTAGAGTGCTCCAACTCGTCGCGCCCTTTCTCGGTGAGCACGTAGTACTTGCGTTTTGGAGCGTTGCTCTCCGCGCGCCACTCGGCCGAAATGAGGCCGTCGCGCTCCAGCCGGTGCAGAGCCGGGTAGAGGGTGCCTTCCTTGAACTGAAAATAACCGCCGCTCCGCCGGGCTATCTCTTTCACGATCTGGTAGCCGTACATTGGTTGTTCTTGGAGGAGCGTCAGCACGAGAATGGTCGTGCTGCCACTGCGCATATCGCGGTCAATGCTCATCAGTTGTGTTGAAGCTTTCTCGCTACTGTGGCTCAATTACCTAGACTATCTAGGTAGACGGCGCCAGTATAAATCATCCTCACCAGGGTGTCAACCCTTTGAGGGAAATGCGCGGCCCCACCATGGGAGGCGCCGCGCCGTGGGAGCCG
>DOUV01000850.1 GCA_003520455.1 Chloroflexota bacterium
CACATGCGGCACTCCCGCGCCAGCAGGCGCCCCTCCGCGGTGGCCGCCGTCCGCATCCAGCAGCGCATATTATGTCGCCGGGTGGTCACCATAGCCTCATCGACGCGATTCGCGATGCGAACCGCACGCCCCGCCTTGCGCGCCAGGGCCACGGTGACGGGCTCCATCTTGGTGTACGATTTGCTACCGAAGCCCCCACCCAGGTAAGGCACGATGATTCGGACGTTGGTCACCGGCAGGCCGAAGAGGTCGGCCAACTCAGCGCGCACCAGGTAGGGGTGCTGGCAGGAAGCCCGCACGGTGATCCCATCGGCGTTCCACTCAGCCACGATGGTGTGAGGTTCCATCGCGTACTGGTAGACGGCGGGGAAGGTGTACTCACCCTCGACGATGACGTGCGCTTCCGCGAAGGCCTCGGAGACGTCGCCCCGCCAGAAGGCGTGGTGATAGCAGACGTTGCCTTCGGGCTTCATCGCGCCCAGACCATGGAACAGCCCGGCCTGCAGGTTCTCGTTGTCGTGCAGGGGCACTGCACCCTCGGCCAGCGCGGCGTCCATGGTCGTGAGCTCCGGCAGTTCCTCGTACTCCACATCGATGAGCGTCAGGGCCTCGTCGGCGGTCGCTTCGTCCATAGCGGCGACGGCAGCCACCGGCTCGCCGACAAAGCGGACGCGGTCGATTGCGACGACCGGGCGGTCCTTGATGGCATGCCCGTAATAGGGGTTGATGTCGGACAGGTCCTGACCAGTCAGGATAGCCACAACGCCGGGCAGCGCCTCGGCCTGCGCGGTGTCGATGCGCACGATGCGCGCGTGGGGGAAGGGGCTGCGCAGAACCTTCCCGTGCAGCATACCGGGGACGGCGAGGTCTCCGGCGTAGAGCGCCTGTCCGGTGACCTTGGCCAGGGCATCGACACGGGGGACGTTTCGACCCACAACCTGGTGATCAGCACTCATCGCGACCTGCCTTCTTCCGCCTTCGTTTGCCCGCCGGTGGTCATCACCCTGGCCGCCTCTTCCACCGCCTCGAGAATGTGCCAGTACCCGGTGCAGCGGCAGAGGTTGCCGCGCATGTAGGCCCGGATCTGGTCGGGGGAGGGGCGCGGATTCTCGTCCAACAAACTCTTGGCTGTCAGGACCATCCCCGGCGTGCAGAATCCGCACTGCAGCGCGGTGTGGCGCATGAACGCCTCCTGCAACGAGTGTAGCTGTCCGTCGTGGGCCAGCCCCTCAATCGTGAGAACCTCCCGGCCGCGAGCTTCGTAGGCGAGCGTGGTGCAGGAGCTCACCGGGAGGCTGTCCAGCAGCACCGTGCAGGTCCCACAGACCTGGACGTCGCACGAGCGCTTGGCGCCCGTAAGGCCGAGCCGGTTCCGCAGGAAGTCGAGTAAGAGTTCGTTGGGCTCGATCGTCGCCTCGACCGGCTTGCCGTTGACGGTCAGATTGATCGTGATCTGCGGCCAGTCCGGGGCCGCCATGGGTTCAGTTCGCATCGGTCTTTCCATCCGCATCGGCCGCGGCGGCCTCCAGTGCTCGAACCGTCAACACCTGAACGAGGTGGCGCTTGTAGTCGGCCGAGCCGTACAGGTCGTCCACCGGATCGGCTGCACGGGCTGCCTGCTCGGCCGCTGCGCCAAACAGGGCAGCCGACGGCCGCTCGCCGTGCAGCACTACCTCACCCTCAACCACGCGCGTCGGGACCGCCCCGACACTGCCGATCGCCAACCGAGCATCCGCGACGACGCCGTCGCGCAGTCGGAGCAGCGCCGCCACACCGGCCGAGGGTCGCTCGTGGAGCTTGAACTTTTTGTAGGCACCACCCGTCCCGCGCGGGAGGAGTGGTAGCCGGATTTCGGTCAGCAGTTCGTCGTGGCGGCGAACGGTTTGAAGGAGTCCGACGAAGAAGTTGTCGATTGGCACCTCGCGCCGGCCGTCGGCCCCGGCCAGTTCCAACATCGCTCCCCAGGCCAAAAGCAGCGGGGCGAGATCGCTGTGGGGCTCGGCGAAGCAGAGATTGCCGCCGACAGTCCCGGCGGTGCGAACGCGCACGTTGGCGATCTGCGCCTCGACTTGGGCCAGCAGCGGAGCGCGCTCCTTGACAAGCGCCGAGCACTCGAGTTCGAAGTGCGTCACTAGCGCGCCGACGCGCAGCTCGCTCCCATCGAGGCTGAGTTCGACGCCATCCAGGCCGGGAATAGTCTTGATGTCGACGAGGTGGGGGTAGTGCACCAGCCGCTCTTTCATCAGCAGCAATAATTCGGTGCCCCCGGCGTAGACCGACGCCTCGTCGCCGTGGGTTGCCAGGAGGCGAGACGCCTCGGCCACAGTCGTCGGTTGATGAATCTGGAACCTTCCAAGCATTCTGGCTTACTCTTTCGCGCAATTCATCATCGGCACAGTCACGGTCGGGTGCTCGACCGCCGTGGTCTCGACCCCGCCGGATCAGGTCTCCTCGGACGGCATCCCGGTGTCCCACCCAGCTCGCCGAACCTGCCGAATGAGGTAATGCCAGTAACTGTCCGTAAAGTCATCCCGGTATTTGTAGGGATGCAACCGCTTCACCAGCTCGATCGGCATCGGCTGTAGCGCTCCGAGCGATATGGCAATAGCCTGGATCTGGACGGCGCGCTCGAGGGTAAGAGCAGTGAGCACCGCCCACGGAACGCTCTTACCGACCACCAGGACGCCGTGGTTGCGGAGCAACACCGCCCGCCGATTTCCCAGAGCCCGCGCGACTGCCTGTCCCTGCTCACCGCTCGTGATCAGCTCCGCCGTTTCATCGAAAGAGGCGAGGCCATCGGGGAAGAGCACGGCATCGTGGCTGAGGAATTCAAACCGTGCCGAGGTCGCTCCGAACGCGGTTGTGTAGGGTGCGTGGGTATGGATGACCGCTCCGACGTCCGGTCGGACCCTGTACACCTCGGTGTGCATAGCGGCCTCGAGATGGACGTCACCGCGCCCTCCGAGTTTGCGAGCGTCCCGGTCAATCATGAGGACGTCATCGGGGGTGATCTCCCCGAGGCCCAAACCGAAGCGCTTCATGTAGATGATATCGCTTCCCGGTCTGCACGCGCTAACGTGGCCGAGGATAAGATCCTCGTGGCCCGCCATTGCCAAAATCCGGCAAGCCCAGGCAATCTGCACCTGGAGGTCTCGATCCGCTCTCATCAGGCAGGCTCCGGCTCAAGAGTATTCCGCCGCGCAATCTTAGCGCCGCTCGGTCGGTGGGTAGTCAGAATGAGGGAACATGAAGACCATGATGACGTCCTCGTCTCCGGTGTTGGCCACCGCGTGCCAGACGCCGGGAGGGACGAAGAGGCCGTCGCCGGGACCAAAGGCAACCACCTCTCCGTCCAGACGCAGCTCGCCGTGGCCGTCGACGACGTAAGCGAGCTCTTCAACTTCGTGTGCCACCATGGCGGTCACCGTCCCAGGCCGGAAGATTGAATAGCCGAGTGCGCCCCGAGTCCCTGGGACCGTCTTGTCGGTCAACACCATCCGGCTCCAACTTCCCGCCGGCAACGAGATCGGCTCTACCTGCTCGAGCGGCACCACGCGCACGGACGTCATAGCACCCACCGTCCGTCCTTGATGATGGTCCGGCCGGTGTCCTCAATCATGAGTGATGCATTCAGGCACACGCCATCCAGGTGCAGGGTGCTGACATTCTGCCCGCCGGGGTACGCGTTGTGATTGTCGCCGAGGGCGAAGTGGACCGTGCCGAGGCGCCCCTTCTCCGAGGGCGATCCGTAGGGCGACTTCTCGCTGGTCCCGAAGGCGAACTCTCCGATCACGTCGGCACCCAGAACGCCCTCGATGACCTGACGCAGCCGGGTCGCTTCCTCGGCGCCCTCAATCGCGACCGCTCGTCCGTTCTCGAGAGTCCAGATGATCGGATGCTTCACCTGGCCTGGCAGGCCAATACCGAGCATGACCCCATCCACGACGATTCGCCCGTTGGTCTGATCCTCAACTGCCGCGAACGCAACCTCTGCCCACAGCGGGACCGGGCCCATCATTTGGCCGCGCTTCTTGATCGGCGTTACCTCGAGCGCCGGCCGTCCCTCGGTCGAGACAACCACATCGGTGCCGGCGGGCGAGGTGCAGCGGACTCGCTTGACCCCCTCGAGGGCCGCTATCGCCGCTCGGGCGCGCTCGGTCGCCTCGCGGATGTCGGCCTCGGTCAGCTCCCACGCGCCCATGCCTTCCTCGACTGACGCAATCTTGGCATTATTGGCGCACGACTCTTTGACCGCCGAGACGTGGGCAAAGCGGTTGGCCCACTCCAGGTTGGTGATGATGATAATTTCGTCGGAGTTCACCATGGCCTGGTGGAGATTGCGAGGCGGAGCCATGGGGAAGCGCGTATCTTTGAGCCCGCGCCGCACTTGCTGCTCATTGTTGGCGATCACTGGAAAGGCACCGCGCTCGACCGCAACGCGCGCCACCGCGTCGGCCTGCTCGCGATGGGCGTCGTCGGTGATGATGGTGACGACATCGCCCTCGCCCACGGACATACAAACGTCTACGATGAGTTCCGCATCGCTGCGGAGTGCCGATGAAAGCTCGCTCATGGTCATGCCTCCCTTGCTGTCCTCTGGCCCCGGTGATCAGGGCTACTCCGTAAGGTGGTAAATGCTGGCAGCACTTCGCTCGCGAACCGCTGCACCTGACCAAACTGATTCAATGACCCGAACCGGCAGATGAAATAGTTCACGCCAGCATCGGCGAATGTTCTGATCCACTCGATGATGTCGTCGGGGGTTCCGATCGGCCCCCACTCGCCCAGATCCATCGCCTTGCTCAGCTCGGGATAGTACTGACTGATGTACTCGCCGATACTTTTCTGGGCAGCCTCCCGACTGTCGGCAATGTTCATCGTGACCTGGTACGCCATTGTGTAGTCCGCCGGCTCCCGTCCCGCCTCCTCGATCGCGGCGAAGATCTGTTGGTACTGCTCGCGGAACTCCTCCGGGTGACGCGCCCGGCAACAGGTCATCCACCCATCGCCGTACTCGACGATGCGCCGGGCGGCCTTACTGATCACCCGGGAGACCTGGTCCTCGGCTTTTTTACCGACCACCAGACGCGGATTGCTGATCACCCACATCGGCGGTGGTGATTGCACCGGCTGCAATGGTCCCATCTCCGTGCCGGAGTAGAAGCTGATATCGTCGTAGTTGAAGTGCTCTCCGTGGAAGGTCACCGTGCCCTCGGTCCAGAGCTGGCGGAGCACGGCCAGACCTTCCTCGAAGATCTCGGCCCGCCGCGTGAAGTCGAGGCCTAACGCCGCGTACTCACGCTTCACACCTTCTTCCGGGTTGCCCATGCAGGCGCCGAGGATCGTTCGCCCGCCCGACATGCGATCGAGTGTCGCCCACTCCAGGGCGAGGTAGAGCGGGTTGCGCGTCGCCGTCACGAGGCAAGCCGTCCCCAACTTGACACGCTTCGTGCGCTGGGAGATTCCGGCGAGGAGCAGCAGCGGCTCGTAGCGCGGCTTGGAGAAGAGGCTATCCCCCACCCACACGGCATCGAAACCTGCCGTCTCGACGACCTCGGAGAGATCAAGCAAGTCGGTGAGGCTATAGTTGGGGGCGATGAGCGGTTCACGGTTGTTGACGTTGACGCCAAATTGCAGGCCGGACAGGTTCACCTTGATTCCTCCGTTCTCTCTGCTGATTTAACTGAAACTGTCGCCAGGCAGGTTTCTGGCACCGTCGCTACGGAGCACCACTTCAAGCTTATCGTCGACCTCTAGAGCACGCTGCGGCACAGCGATATGCTCTTTGAGTAATCGCGCCGCTTCCTCCGCATCCCCTTTGCGGAGGGCTTGCAGGATCGCGTAGTGCTCCTCGACGGAACGTTCCATGCCACCACGCAGCGTTACAGAGGGCAGGCGGTAGCGTCCCATCTGGTCGATGAGCGGGAAATAGATTTCCTGGAGCTTGAGGTTATCGGATCGATCCACGAACAGATCGTGGAAGGCGCGGTTGGCTTTGAAGAAACCGTCGATGTCACCCTGAACGGTACGCTCGACCATCTCTTGATGCAACCGCTGCAGTTCTTTGAGGTCTGTGGGCGTTAAACGAGGCGCTGCTAGCTGGATCGCTAGAACTTCGAGCGACTGCCGAACGCGATAGGCGTCGAGGAATTCCTTCCGGGAGAGTGAACTCACCTCCGCACCACGTCGTGGAAAAACCGTGATTAATCCCTCAGCCTCGAGTTTGCGGAAGGCCTCCCGAACAGGAGCCCGGCTCACCTCGAGCGCGGCGGCGATTGACGCTTCCTGGAGTGGCGTGCCGGGCAGCAGCCGGTTGGAAAGAATATCCTCACGCAGGTTCTGGTAGATCCGCTCCGCGAGTGTTGCATTGTCAAAATTTCTCTGAGGAATGTACGGGAGAATTGATCCTGAGTCTGGTTGAGTAGTCATGGGCATCCGGCGGTTGGCTGCGATCAGGGGAACACGAGCGTTCGACGAGTCAGATCGGCATTCGACTGTCGACAGTCGAACTATAACATAGAAATTTGATGGCTGTCAAGCCTGTTGGATCACCTACTCGACAGTCGACAATCGACCCAACTCGTGTATTCGGACTTTCGTCGATTAGGCGGCAAGAGGCTGCTGGCCTGAGCCGATCCTGCGGGGCATCAGTCAGGATTTTCTCAGGAACTACCGGCGGCTTTCAGGAGACCGAGCGAGTGTGACATGGCATCGCGGTTGGGACTGAGGAACAGAGGCGCGATGGAGGATCCTGATACGATTTCGCCCCATCCACCCAGGGTCGCACCAACACCCACGCCGAAGTCGGCAGGCCGCCCCAAATCAGCCAGTGTGCGCTCCAGCACAGCCAATTGGACGGCCGCAGGTCGGATGGGCCGCCTTGCCCATGTGACCAGGGCGGAAGAGCTTGCCGGCCAGCTCGCCGTCCCCGCCGGAGATCATCACGCCGTAGCGCTCGCGCATGTGGCCGCGCAATTGCTTGTCCGTGATTCCCTCCGGAATGGACACTACCGTGACGGCGTTCCCGGCGATTTCCTCGAGCCCGCCACGGCTGCAGGCCCAGCGCCTTGACGCCGGCCCGGCGGGCGTGCGCGATGTCAGCATGTCTTGCCGCGTATCGCGCCACGCCCACTTCGAGAACTTGCGCCAGGATCGACTCCAACGCGTTACACATCGCTGACCGAGGGTGTGTAGGGGAAGCGCCGCTACTCGATCCAGGTTTCCCTCCGGTCGAGGATGGAGAGATAACTCCCCTGGATCGGGGACGGCCCATTAGCGACGGCTCCTCAACTGGACCTGAATCTGGGTGGTGGCGGTCTCCATAACAGTCTCCTGATCAATCGCCAGGAGTGTACCGTCGTTTCTATCGAAGGTTGACACGATGCGGTGCGAGGGCCCCGTCTCCGTCAGAACGATGACGTCCCGGCTCACACGCGACACGACGACCTTGATCTCGGTCAGCGGGTCGCGGTCCAAGACCTGCCCACGCCGTAGGCTGGCCGCCGCCTCGGGCGGGAGCCAGGAACCGTAGGAAATCTGGGCGACCCCGGTCACCTGCTGCACCTGGCTGGTGAACTGTCCAGAGGTGTAGTGGGTCGCATCGAACTCGCTCCACCTGGCGTGGCTGGCGATCACCTTCGATCGAATCGAATACTCGAGCGGCACACGGGGCGATCCCGGCACCAGTATGGTCACGGTTCCGTCGTAGCGCAGCGTGCGGCCGGTCGTCACCCAATCGGGAGCCCAGGCTCGCCGCCAGGGAAGCTCGAGCTGGCGCAGGTTCTTGAAGTACATCAGGCTCAACGACTTGTGAGTGCCCCTTTCCTTCCCGACCGCCTGGAGGGAGTAGAGCAGCAGGCCGGTGGTCTCATCGTAGACCGAGGTGTTCTCGGCGTCATCCGTCTGGTAGCTGATTCTGACCCCCTGGTACGTGCGCCCATCGAGCGTGATGGGCATGCGAGCGACTGTCAGTTCTCCATCGGTCGCCAGGTCCGGTGCCTGCAGTGAGTCGGGGTGGAGCCAGTACTCGCCCGCGCTGGGCGTTCCAATCGAGCGCGCCAGTCCCCAGGGAATCGCGACACCATTCTCGAGGCCGACGAAGAACGCGACCGAGGAGACGGCGGCGCTCCGCTCGAGGGCCACAAGGTCGAATTGCACAAGACCGGCACCGGCGGGTCCCACCTCGTCAGCCTCGATGATGGCGCCATGCTCGTCGCGGTAGTAGTAGTAGCGGTTGCGCGGGATGCTGGCGGTGGCCACGTAGTAGGTCACCCGCACGCCTTCCTGGAGCCACTCAGGCGCCTGCGTCCGCGGCAACTTGGGAAGACGCTGGAACAGGGGACCCGGGTTTTCCAGCGTCGCCCCATCGGCGGTGAGGGACTGAGTGGACGCCAGGCCGGTGCTACGCCGAATCGCTGCGAAGTCGATGGCAGGCGTCGGCGTCGCGGGTTGCGGAGAAGGCAGAGGCTC
>DOUV01000417.1:0-6028 GCA_003520455.1 Chloroflexota bacterium
CGGGGATCACCCCGCAGGGTGTTCGCCGACGCAGACCGGTGGGATATCGGTGGCAGCTGACCACGCCTTGACCGGCGCCCGAGCGCCCCGCTCACGTTATCCCGCAGGGCGAGGGAAAAGGCTTCCGAAATCTTGTTCGCGGCAGGTGCCCGCCTCGATCACCGTCGTCGGCGCGCTTTGGGTCAGCACGGTCCTCACCAGACTTCGGAAGTCTGACGCCTTGAGTGCTTCTCGCTACCCTCCGCTCAGACACCTCTCCCTCTCCCACACCACTTTTTCAACCGCCCTGCGGATGACTATTGACAACCAACAGATCCCTTATATAATCCAAATGGATAGACCGGTCCTACCACTGCCGTTATATATCCTTACACTCCGCATGATTCACTCAATCGAGAAGGCGAAAGTCTCCCAGAGCGCGCTCCGGCAAATTAGCGAGTTCATCCGAGCTGGCATGTATGCGCCTGGCGACCAGTTGCCAAGCGAGCGCCAGCTCGCGCAACAGCTCGGGGTCAGCCGGACCTCAGTTCGCGAGGCGCTTCGCAAGCTGGAAATGATCGGGCTCGTGGAGATCCGCCAGGGCCTCGGGACCTTTGTCAAAGACCCCAGCAGCGAGAAGATCCAGGCCGCCCTGGTCCCATATCTCCTCACCAACCCAGAGACCCTCCTGAAAGTGTTCGAGCTGCGCGAGATCATCGAGGTTGAGGCCGCTGGCCGGGCGGCTGAGAGGGCTGACGCCGGCCAAATCGCGGTGATGCAGCACTGGGCGGAGGCGGTGGAGTCCTACATCGCGCGTGGAAACCTGGACAGCATGGTCATCGCCGACGTCGAGTTTCATCGCCAGATCATCATTGCTACTGATAACGAGGTCCTGGTCGACTTGATGGACAGCATCGTCGACCTGCTGCGCGAAATGCGCCGGGCCAGCCCGACCATCCCCGAGCTGCGCCCGGAAATCATAACCGGCCATCGGGCCATCTTGGCCGCGATTCAGGCTGCTGACAGCCAGGCGGCTCGCCAGGCAATGCAAGCCCACCTCAACGGTGTTCGCAGCCGATTGAAGGATTTTTGGGCCCAGAAGAGTATTCAAGAGCAGCCGATTAACGACCCGGAACCGGGTTGAACCCGCCTGACCCCATGCGAATCGAACACACCTTTACCATTCAGGCGCCGATCCAGACATTGTGGGAGTTTTTGTTTGACGTCGAGCAAGTGGGTGGCTGCATGCCGGGCGTCGAGAGCATCGAAGCTCTGGACGCGGAGATGTACGAGGGCACGCTCAAGGTCAAGGTCGGCCCGATCGCAGCCAGCTTTCAAGGGAAGGTCCGGCTTCTCGAAGTCGATCCACCGCATCGTTTGGTGGCGAAGGCCGAGGGAAAAGACGGACGCACGGCCAGCCTGGTTTCCGGCACGTTCACAGCTGTTCTCCGTCCGTTAGCGAAGGACCAGACTGAGGTGGGCTACCAGATCGATGCGGGTGTGCGCGGCCGGCTCGGTCAACTTGGCCAGGGCGTGATGCTCGAGGTGGCCAGGTGCCTGACAACAGACTTTGCGCGCTGCGTCGAGGCCCGTTTGCAGGGTCCCACGTCGAGGGGTTGCGGCTAACGGCAAGTCCGGCCGACCACCGGTCGTGCGTTCGGTCTCGATTCGCCTCTCACCATGCATCAGCTTGAGATCCTCCAACCCAGGTCACTTGCCGACGCCTCGCGGATGCTGACCGACTACCAGGATGAGGCGAAAGTCGTTGGCGCCGGCACGGCCATCGTGCTGATGCTCACGCAGCGCCTGATCGCCCCCCGCTACCTGGTGTCGCTCGGCCACCTGCCGAATCTGCGCGGCCTCGAGTATGAGCCCGGCGTTGGCTTGCGAATCGGGGCGTTGGTGACGCATTACGAGATGGAAAGTTCGCCTGTGGTTCGGCAAGCCGTTCCCGCCCTGGCCGAGACTTTCCACCAGGTCGCCAACATCCGCATCCGCCACCAGGCGACCGTGGGCGGCGTGCTCTGCGAGGCCGACTATGCCTCCGACCCCCCGTCTATGTTGGTCGCGCTCCGGGCGTGCGTCAGAGCTGTGAGCGTCCGCGGCGAGCGCTGGATCGAGTTGACCGACTTCTTCCAGGACTTCTTCCTGACCGCATTGGAGCCCGACGAGATTGTCACCGAGATCTTCGTGCCCGAGATGGCTCCCGACTCGAGCGCGACCTACATCAAATTCAATTCGCGGTCGTCCGAGGATCGGCCGTGCGTGGGCATCGCCGCCGTGGTCGAACGGGAGAACGGGGCCTGCCAGGCCGTGCGAGTCGTGATCGGGGCTGCTTCCGCCACCCCGCAGGAGGTGATCCAGGCGGAGATGCTGGCGAGCGGGCGGCCAATGACCGAGGATCTGGCGCGTGAGATCGGGCGGGCCTATGCCCAGGCCATCGACCCGATCTCCGACATGCGGGGCACCGACTGGTACCGGCGCCAGGTAATTGAAGCCCTGGTGCGACGGGCGTTGCTGCACGCTGCGAGGGCGTAGCTGATGATGGGGTTCTCTCTTCCCTACACGGACGGCGAGGCGCGCGTCACAGGCCGGATTGAGTACGTGTTGAACATGAGCCTGCCGGGCATGCTGTATGCCGCCGTCCTGCGCAGCCCGTACCCGCACGCCCATGTCGTCCGAATCGACGCTCGCGCGGCTGAGGCGGTACCCGGCATCGCCGTTGTCCTCACGCGGGAGGATTTCGTCGGAAACCCCGACGTCGACGCGCATTTCGGCCCGATTATCAAGGATCAGCCCATCGTGGCCATTGACAAGGTCCGCTACGTGGGCGAGCCGGTCGCCGCGGTTGCCGCCGTCGACCGTGAGACGGCCGAGTACGCAGCGGAACTGATCGAGGTCGAATACGAAGAACTCCCGGCCGTGCTTGAAATAGAAGACGCGCTTGCGCCGGACAGCCCCCTGGTTCACGAGACCTCGGAGGGGCGCCAGCAGCACCGCACCTCGACATTCCTGCGGGATGTGACGGGGACCAACGATTGCAATTGCTTCACGCTAATCAAAGGCGACGTCGCCCGCGGCATGGCCGAGGCCGACCATATCTTCGAGAATGTATTCCGAACGCCTGCCGCCCAGCAGGTGCCGCTGGAACCTCACGTCGCTGTGGCCCGGATGGAGAACCGTCGCATCACGGTCTGGTCGGCGACGCAGACGCCCTACATTGTCCGCGCGCAGATTGCTGAGTTGTTCCACCTGCCTCAGAACCGGGTGCGGGTCGTGGTCCCGACCCTCGGTGGGGGGTATGGCGCGAAGACCCAGCCCAAGATCGAACCCTTGACTGTGGCGCTGGCCTGGAAAGCTGGCGCACCCGTCAAGTTGACACTGACTCGTGCTGAGGAGTTTGTCACCATCTGCAAGCACGAGGCGATCATCAAGCTCCGGACCGGTGTTAAAGCCAACGGCGAGCTCGTGGCCATGGAAGGCGAACTTTGGTGGAATGGCGGCGCCTACGCCGACCGCAGCCCGAGCGTGGCTGAGGCCGGCGGCTACGTCGCGACTGGGCCCTACCGTGTTCCGCACGTGACGGTGACCTCGCGCGCCCTCTACACCAACCGGCCACCAGCCGGAGCCTTCCGCGGCTTCGGGGCCGCGCAGGCGGCATGGGCTTACGAGTCCCAGATGGACATCATCGCCGGGCGTCTTGGGTTGGACCCACTGGAGTTCCGCCGCCAGAACCTGCTCCGGCCCGGCGACACCTTCAGCACCGGCGAGACGTTGCACGACATCGCCCTCCGCACGTTGCTGGACCACACGGCCGAAGCCATCGGCTGGGGCCGGCATGACCTCGGGCCCGACCCATTGACAAAGGCCCGCGGCAAAGGCATCGCCGTGACCATCAAGGGCATGATCACGCCGGCCACCTCGACCGCCATGTTACGAATCAATGCTGACGGCAGTTGTTCGGTGCTCGCGAGTACGGTCGAGATGGGCCAGGGCTCCAACACAATCCTGACCCAGATTGCCGGTGACGAGCTGGGTTTGCCGTACGAGCAGGTCACCGTCGTCCACCCGGATACTGACGTCACCCCGTTCGATCTCTCGACCAACTCCAGCCGCTCGACCTACTCGATGGGCAACGCCCTCCGCCTGGCCGTGGCGGATGCCAAGCAACAGGCCGTCCGGCTGGCCGCTGAGCTGCTGGGCGCCGACCCGACCAGGCTGGAAGTCCGCGATGGTGGTGTGTATGCGCGTGGGGCCGGATGCAGGGGGAGTGGCGGCCTGACGTTTGCCGAGCTCATCCGCCGCGCCGGCTGTGGCAACATCATGGGCACCGGCACCCACCAAACCCAGGGCGGGCTCGATCCGCACACTGGCCAGGGGATCGGTTCCACCCACTGGCACCACGCCGCCGCGGGAGCCGAGGTGGAGGTCGACCGGGAAACCGGCAAGGTCACGCTCCTTGCTATTCACGCGGCGCTGTACACCGGCCGCTCCGTGAACCCGGTCAACATCGAATTGCAGACTGAAGGGAATGTCATCTTTGGAATCGGCAAGGCATTGCTGGAAGAGCTGATTTTTGATAACGGCCAGCTCATCAATGGGAACCTGGGCGATTACATGATCCCCTCCTTCGAGGACCTGCCACGCCGCCTCACAACGAGCGCCCACCAGAATCCCGATCCCGAGGGTGAATGCCACGGTGTCGGCGAGACGGCCCTGCCGCCGATTGCACCTGCTATCGGCAATGCCATCTCCAACGCCATCGGTGTGCGGGTGATGCGCTTGCCAATCACCCCCGAGAAGATCCTGCGAGGTCTCAAGGAAGGTCGGGAAATCGTACAGGCGCCGCAAGAGAACCTCGAGGAGCTGGCCTGATGCGACGAGATATCACGCTGCACATCAACGGCACGGAGTCCCCGACGACGGTTTGTAGCCACCATACCTTGCTGCAGGTACTGCGCGATCAGTTTCACCTCTTCGGCGCCCGTGAGGGCTGTGGGGTGGGGATGTGCGGCGCATGCACCGTCTTGCTCGACGGCCACCCGGTCAGCTCGTGCCTCTGCCTGGCCGTACTGGCCGAGGGCAGACAGATCACGACGATCGAGGGGGTGAGTCAAGGCGGCCAGATGCATCCGGTTCAGCAGGCCTACATTGAGGGCCATGGTTTTCAGTGCTCGTACTGCACGCCCGGATTCATTCTGGCGACCACGGCTCTGCTGGAGACGCATCCCGACGCCACCGAGGATGAAATCCGGGACTACCTGTCCGGCAATCTGTGCCGCTGCGGGAGCTATGTCAAGGTTTTGGATTCGGTCAGGCTGGCTCAGGCGCGAATGAAAGCTGGCGAAGCGTAAAGGAGGTTGCCTACTGCATTTTCGCTCGATCTGTCGCCTGCATAGGGACGTACGGCTAGTCGTGTCCACTCAGCGCTCTGGCGCTTGGCGCTCGTCAATTCGAGCGAGAGGAGTAGCTCTCATGAAATTCAACTACACCACCAAGGACATTGTGACGATCGTCGTCGTCTCGGTCATCTTCGGCATCATCGGGGCCGGCTGGGGGTTCGTGTGGAACATTGCCTTTGCGGTCCCAGCCATCGGCGCATCATTCGCTTCGGCGATCTCCTTCGTCTGGTTCGTCGCCCCTCTGGTCAGCTTCTACCTTATCCGGAAGCCGGGCGTGGCCCTCTTCACCCAACTGCTGGCCGGGATCGTTGCGATTCTGGCGGGCCACCCGGCTGGTGTCGTCGTCTATGGCTGGTACGTCATCGAGGCGGTCACGGCCGAGGCCGGCTTTGCCGTCTTCCGCTACAGGAACTGGGGCCTGCCGGCCATGTTGCTTGCGGGGTTTTTACAGGCCTTTGAGTACGCCTGGGGCCTCTACTACTTCCAGATCTACAACTACGGCTTTGCTGCCTGGTTCTGGCCCTGGGTGGCCATGTTTGCCACGGCCTGGCTCGCCGGCCCCATAGGGCTCACCATCGGCCGGGCGCTCGGCCGGACCGGTCTCTACACTTTGGGCGAGGCAGCCACCTAGAGAGCCGGTCAAGAAA
>DOUV01000417.1:6117-9058 GCA_003520455.1 Chloroflexota bacterium
ATCACCCCCGTCGGAGCGCGTTTTGGCCAGCACGGTCCCTACCAGACTTCGGAAGTCTGAGGCCTTGACCGATGCTCTAGGACCAGCGATGGGGCGAGCCCCGTTTCAGCGTATTGCCCTGATCGTTACCCAAGTCCGTATGCAGTACGCGCCTGAGCCAGATCCTTGCGAGGCCCTTCATCCGGGCTTTCACCCTCTCAATCCCCGACGGCAGGGACACCGGCTGTCGTCGGGGGCTGAGCCAGGAGGAGCAGGTTTTGCCACTCATCGCCGAGCATCTCACCGTTGGTTTGCAGCAGGATCGCCCGATTCTCTCGGATCTCTCGCTGCGGATCGAGGACGGCGAATTCGTTCTGGTCCTTGGTTCCAGTGGCAGCGGCAAGTCGACCTTTGCGCTCTGTCTGAACGGCATCGTCCCCCAGGTAATCCCGGCGTACTACACGGGTTCCCTGACGGTCAATGGCCGTGATACCAGCAAGACGCCCGTCTCAGAGATGGCCACTGAGGTCGGCCTCGTTTTTCAAGATCCGGACGCGCAGTTGATCGCCATGTATGTCGAGGACGAAATCGTCTTTGGCCCGGAGAACTTGCTCCTCGAGCGCGACGAGATCGGGCGGCGCCTGAAGCGCTCCCTCGAGATGGTCGGGATGTCGGAGTTTAAGGACGTGCACACGTGGAGTCTGTCGGGGGGGCAGAAGCAGCGCGTAGCCATCGGCTCCGTGCTGTCGATGCAGCCGTCGGTGCTGGTCCTGGATGAGCCGACCTCCAACCTCGATCCGGAAGGTTCCCGCTCGGTGTTCGGGCTCCTGGCGCACTTGCGGCGAGAGACGGATATGACGATCATCGCCATCGAGCACAAGGTGGATGAGTTGATCGAATACGTCGACCGCCTGCTCGTCTTCGATCAGGGCCGGATCATCGTCAACGGCCCGCCGCGTGAGATGATCGCCCAGTATGGCGAACTGCTGATACAGAAGGGGATTAACGTGCCTCAGGTGTCGGAGTTGGTGCTGGAGGCGCGGCGGCACGGGCGGGCGGTTCCGAATCGTGTGCTGCCCTTGACCGTCGGCGAGGCCGTCGAGAGGTGGCCTGGCGTTCCGCTGAGTTCGACGCCATCAACGCCTGGTCCGCGCAGCCGGACTCACCAGCAGGTAGAGCCGATCGTCCGCTTTGAGAAGGTCTGGTTCAGCTATCCGAACCGCCCACCCGCGCTGATGGATATCAATCTCGAGATCTTCTCCGGCGAGTTCATCGCCATTGTCGGGCAAAACGGGGCCGGGAAGACGACCCTCACCAAACTGATGGTGGGCCTGCTAAAACCGTCCCGGGGCCGGCTCACGCTCGCGGGCGAGGCCATCCCCCAGATGCCCATCGAGCGCCTGACCGAGCGAGTAGGGTACGTCTTTCAGTACCCCGACAACCAGCTGGTGACCGACACCGTCTTTGACGAAGTGGCCTTCTCGATGCGTATCCGCAATGTTCCCGAAGGCCAGATGAAGGCCAAGGTCGAGGCGGTGTTGGAGACAGTGGAGCTCGCTCACCAGGTCGACCGCCACCCGCTCACGCTCAGTATGGGCGAGAAGCGGCGGCTGAGCGTGGCGACCATGCTCGTCCTGGACCAGGACATCCTCATCCTGGATGAACCGACGATGGGCATGGATCGCGGGCACATCATCTCGATCATGAAAATCTGCCGCCGGCTGCAAGAGCGCGGCCGGACGATCCTGATGGTGACCCATGACATGCGCATCGTCGCCGACTGGGCCGACCGGGTAATCGCCATGGCCGGCGCTCAGATCAGGCTCGACAGCCAGCCACGGGAGTTCTTCCTCAATGAGGAGATCCTGAAAGAAACGCGCCTGGCGCAACTGCCCATCTGTCCCTGGCGCGACTGCCGGCACGATGGGCACGCGCGTTGCCGCACCTGCCCGCCGGATTTCCTGGGGATGCTGCTCGACCCACGCACGATCGATCATTCAGAGGTGCTGCGATGAGCGGCGAGACTCGCTATGCCTTCCGCCAGGGCAATAGCTTCATGCACACCCTCGACCCGGTGTCGAAAATCGTCTGGGTCATCAGTATGAGTTTCATGATTTTAGTGCTCAACGTGGCCTGGATCCAGGTGATCCTCTTCGGGGTCATCCTCCTGATCGCCATCATCCTCGCCCGCCTCACGCCGGGCTTCATCTGGCGCTTCTCACGCTACATCTACTTCCTGGGCGCCCTGCTATTTGTGTTACAGTCGTTCTTCGTAAAGGGTGGCAACGTCCTGTTCCACCTTGGTCCCTTCGCCGTCTACGAGCTGGGTCTGCTGATCGGGGCTGCCGCCGGGTTGCGCGTGATCAACCTCGCCAGCGCCTCGATGATCTTCCTGATAACCACCTCGCCACGCGACCTGGCTATTTCCGCGACCGAGAAGCTGGGCCTCCCGGCACGGGCGACTCAGGCGCTCTTCCTCGCGCTACGCTTCCTGCCTCTATTGGAAGACGAATACGCCGACCTGATGGATGCCCACAAGGTCCGCGGGGCCGGAGCGGGCAACGGTCTTCGCGAGCGCGCGCGGCGCATGCAGCGTTTCACCGTACCCTACCTGTTCAGTTCGCTGCGGCGCGCTCAGGTGTCTGCGCTGGCCATGGACTCGAAAGCATTTGGGGCCTACCCCACCAAAACCTTCTATCATCAGGTCCAATACCCACTGCGCGGCAAGATCTTCGCGCTGCTCTGGGTTTTGCTGCTGCTCGTCTCGATCATCCTCGTGGCGACCGGCACCATCACCAGCGCCGGTAACCTGCGGATGGCCTGACCAACGTCTCCGGACCGGCGGGGGCGCCGCGCGGCCCGGGTGCCGAACCATCAGCCGGCCTGTTCGGCCGGAGGCGGTCGGCGAGCCGAGGTCGTTCTGGCCCGCAGCACTCCGAGACTCCCACCCAAGATTGGAGCA
>DOUV01000031.1 GCA_003520455.1 Chloroflexota bacterium
CTTTGCCGCGCGCCCAGGCTCTCCTGGCCGAGTTGCAGGCCATGGCGGGTCCGGCCATCGCTCGAGCCGAGGCCGTCGGAAGTCTGCGCCGCCGCCGGGAGACGGTCGGGAACATCGACCTGCTGGTTGCCAGCGAGCGACCGGCCGAGGTGGCCGCCGCCTTTCAGCGCCTGACGCAGTTGGCTGAGGTGTTGGGCGCACCGGCGAGTGCCATCTCCGTAGGCGAGGCCCTTATCAGCGCCCGGCTGCACAGCGGCGAGCGGGCCGATCTGCGCGTCGTCCCGCCGGCACGCTGGGGGAGCGCCCTCCAATATTTCACCGGTAGCCAGATGCATAACATGGCGCTGCGCGCCCTCGCCGGGCAGCAGGGCCTGGCCTGGAGCGACGATGGCCTCACGCGGTCGGACAGGGGCGAGGCGCGTGAGAGCGGGCGCGAATCCCCCTGGTACGCGACTGAAGAGGAAGTCTACGCGGCGCTCGGGCTGGCGTGGATCCCGCCGGAACTCCGGGAGAACCAGGGCGAGATCGAGGCGGCGCGTGAGCACGATCTGCCGAACCTGGTGAGCCGCGCCAACCTGCGGGGCGATCTCCACATGCACACCGTATGGAGCGATGGTGGCGCCACCATCGCTGAGATGGCTGCGGCCGCCCGGGCCCGCGGCTACGAGTACATCGTCATCAGCGATCACTCCCAGAGCCTGGGCATCACCGGCGGTCTCGACGTCGAACGCCTGGGCCAGCAGCGGATCGAGATCCTCAACGTCAACAGCAGGTATTCCGACTTTCGGGTGCTCCAGGGCGCCGAGGTCGAGATTAAGAGCGACGGGAGCCTCGACTACCCCGACGAGGTGCTCGAGATGCTGGACGTGGTCATCGCCTCGCTCCACACCGGCCTGCGCCAGGGCCGCGACCAGGTGACCCGCCGGGCCCTGGCCGCGCTCCACAATCCCCATGTGGACATTTTGGGCCACCCCACGGGGCGCCTGCTTGGGCGGCGCGAGGGCGCGGCCCTGGACATCGACGTCGTCCTGCAGGCGGCCGCCGAGACCGGGACGATCCTCGAAGTCAACAGCCAGATCGACCGCCTCGACCTGGACCCAATCCACGTCCGGGCCGCGCTGGAGTTGGGTTGCCTGATCTCGATCGACAGCGACGCGCACAGCCCGCAGGGGCTCGAGATCATTGAGTACGGCGTCTGGCAGGCGCGCCGCGGCTGGGCCACCGCCGACGACGTGATCAACACCCGGCCCGTGAGCGATTTTCTCGACTATATCCACCGCTTCGAGGATGGCGGGGACTAAGACCCAGGTCCGTTGCCGGTGGTAACGGAGGCTTGTAGACACGAACAACGGACCACGGACAGTGAAGCGTAGGAACTCCTGGAAGCACAGCCTCACGCGTGCACCGGCTACTCGCCTCCGCCGCTCGCGATCGGGATAGAGGCTTCCGCCGGCTTCTCATCGTTGACGTCCGGTTCGACCCGGTAGGTCCCGTCGGCGAGTCCGCGTTGGTTGAAAATCGAGGCCCACCGGGTCTCTGTGGTGTCGCCCCCCGCTGCGGTTCTGGTTTGATACTCGCGTTTTCCGCGATCGGATTGTTGTTGTTCATCGCAATTCTGCTTGGTTTGGCTGTTCTAGGGCCTTGACTTTAGGGCCATTTTCAGTCATAGTTGTCAACAGAAGAGAAGTCCCACACTGCTGGTATCAACCCGCATCGAATCCGCTTCATCTAGCATTTCGGAAATCTTTAGGTATCGCTTACCTTCTTTTCAGGACAACAACTCCTCTTTGTGCGATACTTCAATCAGTCGTCCACGCAGTACCATCCACCGCGGCCCAGTTCCCGAAGCGTTGTCTCTCTCCCGCTGCTGATTTGTCAGCACACGATAACTCAATAGAGCTCACCAGACTGTTGCTGGCCGCCACGCTGCGTTAGCTACCTGGACGACCCGAAGCAAATCGTCCATTGTGTTCCTCCAGGAGAGGCGCTCACCTCCAGGCCGAGTCCGTTTTATCAATCGATTCGAAAGGGGGTGATCACGGAACAAAGACAATGACGGTCCCGAGCAGATTGTGACAGCCTGAGTACCCTACCGTTGGGGAGAGATGCGGTAGGGCAACAGAAAGGGAGAAAAAATGCGACGTGTAGCTCTCGCTATCGCGTTGACACTGTTTGTGACAAGCCTCGTGGTGCCGGCCGCACTGGCCGCGAACCCTCACTTCATCAATGCCAGCGCAAACCTTGATCAAAACGGGAACCTCGTCGTCTCATGGAAAGAGGCCGGATTGGGTGACAACCAACTCATTGACTACACGGCCAGCGCCGATGCCACGGCCACCTACGCGTGCATCAACGGAGGCGGGAAACATCCCCAAGCCACCAACAAGGAGACCGTCTCGGGGCCGGTGAGTGCGAGCGGCACCTTCTCGTCTGGCAAGAACGGCCAGATCACGGCTAGCCTCACAGTCCCGCCACCGGACAAGGGCGATTTCTCGTGCCCGCCGGGCCAACGATTGGTGCTCGCCTCCGTCAGTTACACCAACGTCTCAATAACGGACACAACAAACGGCATCACCGAACCGATCCCTGGAACATTCTCGAAGACATTCTTCGAAGTTTAACAACCACCCTCCTCAGGCTTCGCATGGAGCCTGCCTCGCCATTCTTCAAGATGGCGCCGAGGGGGACCGTATTCCCCCGGTGCGAGGAATTGCCCGTTTGAATAGCCACAGGAGCGCCGGCGAAAAGCCGGCGCTCTCTCTATCGAACGCCTCAACTGTCGTGTTGGTCCCCTTTGTCAAACCGGCCATCTCTCGCTACACTACGCCTGGGCCGAACGGCCCGGATTTTTTCTGGAGAGCCGATCCGCCTTGCATTCGCCGCGCCGCGCCTTCACGATCATCTTGAGCGCCTTCACGCTGCTCGCCCTGGCGTTTAACGTTGTGACTCCGCTGGGTGAAGCCCCCGACGAGGTCTCGCACTTCTCCTACGTGCGCCACATCGCGGCGACCTGGCGCCTGCCTCAACCGCGCGGCGCCGTCTTCGGTGAGGTGTTCCAGCCTCCACTCTACTATTTTCTGGCGGCCCCGCTCACCGCCTGGCAGGCCCCCGGCCCGCTCCCGGTCGAGGCCAATGCCGATTGGGCCCTGAGTGATCCCCGCCGGGGCTTCAACGTGCTGATCCAGCTCCCGGCCGCGCGGTGGCCCTGGCAGGGCGAGGCACTCGCCTGGCACATTGCCCGTCTGCTCTCCGCCGTGCTAGGCCTGGTTGCGGTGGTGGCAACCGCCGGCATCGCGCGACGCACTTTCCCCGAGCAGCCCTGGGTCGCCGTCGCGGCGGCTGCCTTTGTGGCTTTCTTACCTCAATTCGCCTTCCTCAGCGGTGCCTGCAACAACGACGCCCTCGCCACCGCGCTCGGGTCCCTGGTGCTCTGGCAACTCGCCCGCCTGCTGACGGGCGAGGGCGAACGATGGCAGGGCTGGGCGCTGCTCGGGTTGCTCGGCGGCCTGGGAATCTGGACCAAAACCAGCGGGTGGGTCTTCGCCGGAACGGTGGCCAGTGGTGGGCTGCTGGCAGCGCGACAGTGGCCGAGCCAGGCGTGGCGCCGCGCGTTGGGCCCGGCGGTCGTT
>DOUV01000018.1 GCA_003520455.1 Chloroflexota bacterium
CGCTGCAGGATCGCGCCGACCATCAGCTTGCCCAGGCCCGGCCGGGCGAAGACGATCTCGGTGGTCACGGAGTCGCCGATGAGGCTGACGGCCCAGATCCCGGTGAGGGAGACAATGGGAACCAGGGCAGAGCGCAGGGCGTGGCGCAGCAAGACAACTCGCTCCTGCAACCCTTTGGCCCGGGCGGTCCTGACATAGTCCTGGCTGAGGACGTTGAGCATTGCCGAGCGCGCCAGCCGGGCCACCGACGCCGTCATCACCAGGCCCAACGTCAGGGCCGGCAAGATCAGGTGGCTGATATTGTCCTTCGGATTATCCAGTTCGCCACCACCAACTGCGGGCAGCAACTTCAGCTGAATGGCCACGAGCAGGATCAGTAAGATACCAAGGTAAAAGGCCGGAACCGAAAGACCGGCCAGCGACAGGACCCGGCCGACATAATCTGGGAGGCGGTTTCGATTGGCCGCGGTGTAGACGCCAACAGGGATGCCCAGGACGATGCCGATCAGGATTGCCAGGGCGGTCAGCTCGAGGGTGTAGGGGAGGACATGCGCGATCTGTTCACTGACTGGTTTGCCCGTGATCAGGGAGTCGCCCAGATCGCCGTGCGCCAGATCACCGAGAAAGCGGGCGTATTGCACCACCAGCGGTCTGTTGAGTCCCATCCGCTCGCGCAGCGCCTCGACAGCTTCCTTTGAGGCATAGTCGCCCAGGGCGGCGGTGGCCGGATCACCCGGAATGACGCGCACGACGAAAAAGACGATGGTCAGAACGCCTACAAAGACCGGGATCGAGAACAGGAGTCGTTGCGCGACATAACGGAGCATAGTCTTCCACCACTCAGAGATGAAAGGCCAAAGGCGGCGGACGTACAGTGCGTGCCCGTCGCCCCTGGCCCACGATTGGCGTTCGACTACTTCAGGAAGTGAGTCGTCTCGTCAACGCCGGGGTAGAGAGCCAGCACGGACTTCAGCTCGTGTCCGAAGTCGACGTTGGTGGAGCGAGCATAGACCTGGCTCTGATACTGGATTGGGTAAGCGACCATGTCTTCCAGGATCTTGATCTGCGCCTCCTTCCAGAGAGCGACCTGCTTCTCCGGATCGGACTCGGCCCGGGCCTGCTCGATCAAGGCGTCGATCTTGTCGTAGTGGGAGAAGTTCGTGTCGGGCTTGGCGCCGGTGACGACGATCGAGTCGGAGTGGAAGAAGCGGGTCAGGAAGATGTCGGCGTTGGGCCGCCAGGCGATGTAGATCACCAGGGGGTTGGAGTCATTGCGAATGGTGCTGTGCATGGTCGAGTGGTCGACGACCTGGAGGTCGATCTTGATCCCGATCTTGGCAAGCTGGGCCTGCATGGACTCGTACAGGACCTTGTAGCCGGTCATCTCTGAAGTGACCATCTGCAAGGAGAAGCCATCGGGGAAGCCGGCATCGGCCAGCAGGGTCCTGGCCTTCTCCAGATCGGTCTTGTACTCCACACCTTTGGCCGCCACCTCTTCCTGGGTGAGGCCGCCGGGCAGGAATTGGGCCGGGACCGGCGAATAGACACTCCCGCCAACAGCCTCTCCGACGAGGGCCAGGAACTCATCCCGATCCAGGGCGTAGGCGATGGCCTGGCGCACTTCGAGCTTGTCCAGCGGGGGGATATTGGTGTTGAAGTGGAGGACCGCCACCTCACCGGGGCCGAAGACATCGACCTTGACGTCAGGAACGCCCTGCATCTTCTCGACCCAGATCTGGTCGGGGGCGCCATTGATCACATCCAACTCGCCCCCGCGGAGACCGAGTTCAACGCTGTTGAGGTCGGCAATGTAGCGAAAGTCAACTCCATCCAGTTGCGGCTTGCCGCGGAAGTAGGCGTCGTTTGCGACTAACTCCACCTTTTCCTGGGCATCGTAGCTCTTGAACATGAAGGGGCCGGTGCCGACAGGATGGGTCTTCAGACCGTCGGGGCCCAACTTCTCGGCGGCCTGCTTGCAGACGATGAAGCCGCCGGAGTAGTTGGCTACCTTCGGGTAGAATAGCACCTTGGAGAGCGGTTGCTCCAGGGTGATCTTCACGGTGTAAGGATCGACGGTCTCGAAGCTCATCCCGGTATACTCGCCAGCGTAGGCCGAGGTGTCCGTGGTGGCGGCCTTGTTCAGCGAGTAGACGACATCTTCACTCGTCAGCTCGTAGGAGGGCACATCGGCGGTCGGATGGCACATGACCCCCTGACGGAGAGCGAAGGTCCAGACCTGCTTGCCATCGACCATCTCCGGCTCGGGGAGGCTCGTCGCCAGATCGGGCTCGAAGACCGAGCTGTCGCCCGGCTTGTAGCGGATCAGGCCATTGAAGACCATGTCTACCAGCGCGCGGTCCTGCGTGGTGGTTGCAAAGTGGGGGTCCAGGCTCGCGATGTCGGCGGCCCGGATCCCCATCCGGAGGATACCGCCGGAGCGCTCGGCGGCCGGAGCAGTTGTCGGCTGTGGCTCAGCAGTCGGCGGTGCTTCGGTCGCTGCGGGAGCAGCGGGGGCGGGAGCCTCTGTCGGTGCGGGAGGCGCGGG
>DOUV01000198.1 GCA_003520455.1 Chloroflexota bacterium
AGCACCGGCGGGTTTGCCCTTCGGCGCCGGCAGCCCTGATTCCCGCGCCCGGCGCGGCAATTCCCGGCGGACCCGCCAAGCGGGGGGCACGCGGAACCACGACAGATTTAGAGGACGAATTGAACGATAGCCCGGTATCGAGCCCCGAATTCTCCACCCCGTCTGTGGACTTATGTCGCCCCTGTCCAGGTGTGACGCACCTGACTCCTTCAGGTGTGTCGATCTGGAGGACCCGGCGGCTTCTCGCGCCCAACATAGGTGCGACGCACCTGACTCCCTCAGATGTGTCGATCTGGAGGACCCCGCGGCTTCTCGCGCCCAACAACCCAGGATCACAGGTGCGACGCACCTCGAACGCCCGACTTTTGCGAAGTCCTGTCCGTCCTTGTGAGGGGACTTGCGCGGCGCAACCCTGGATGCTACAATCGGTACACAAGTTTGCCCAGATTTAGGAGGCACATGTGACGCAGGAAGAGTGGCTCTCGCTCAGTGAGGCCAGTGCGTTGCTAGGGGTGCATCCCTCGACTCTCCGGCGTTGGAGCGACCAGGGCGAAATTGAATCCACTCGCACGAGTGGCGGCCACCGTCGCTTTACCCGCGGCGCGGTCGAACAGTATCTCAGGGGGCAGCAACTGCCCGAGAGAGCTGAGCCGGCCCCCAAGGGGCAGATCACCCCATCGACCACAACTGACATGAGCCAGGCCTGGCGTGATTCGTTCCCGGCCGAGCATCGCGAGGCGGTGCGCCACCTGGGACAACGACTGTTGGGATTGATGCTCCAATACCTCACCCGGCAGAACGAGGACGAGCGTTTCCTGCAAGAGAGCCGGGCCATCGGGCGCCGCTATGGTGCCGAGATCGCGAAAGCGGGCCTGGCCATGCTCCAGGTGGTCGAGGCCTTTCTCTACTTCCGCAGCCAGTTCACCGACATGGCCCTTGCCCTGCCCGCGTTCCCCCGCCCGGGGGATGAAGCCGAGAGCCGCCGCCTCCACGGCCGGGTTGACCGCTTCATGAATGAGGTTCTCTTGGGCACGATCGAGGGCTGGGAGTTGGGCACCGGCGGGCGTGTTCTGACGCTCGGGTAGCTCGACGAGTCACGCCGCTTTCCGCTCCGCCTGGGCGCTGCCACGCTCAGCATTTCCCCCAGAGCCTCCGAAGTAACGCAGCATCGGTTGCACGATCGGCCCGATACTGAAGGCGAAGGCCAACGTGCCCACGCCGACCGTCCCCCCCAGCATCCAGCCGACCACCAGAACGGTGACCTCGAGTGCGGTTCGCATCCCGCGGATGCTGTGGCCGGTCCGCTCGTGCAATCCAAGCATCAGACCATCGCGCGGGCCGGCACCGAAGCACGCGCTGAGGTACATGCCGCTCCCCACGCCGCTGGTGACGATCCCCGCGATCATCCAGAGCACGCGCGTGACAAGCAGGTGGGGCGTGGCGAGCCGCGCGAGCGCCGCGTTGGTGACGAGGCCAATCAGGAGAATGTTCAGCAGGGTCCCCAGACCGAGCTGCTGGTGGAGCGGGATCCAGCCGAGCAACACCAGCACTCCGGTCAAGATGCCAACAGTCCCAATCTTCAGACCGGTGTGTCGAGAGATACCCTGGTGGAAGACATCCCAGGGGCCCAGTCCCATCTCGCTGCGTACCATGATGGCGATGCCGAGACCAAACAGGGCCAGTCCGGCGAAGAAGAGAATCCAGCGGCGGACCAGGTGGGGAATCGTCGCAAGCGTGGGTTCTGGCGGCATCGTGAAATTCATAGCGGCGACTCCGCGAGTGAGAAGCGACAGACGGGCGCCCGATTGAACAGGGCGATCCCGGCGCCGCCGGCGACGAGGCCGAGAAGGATGGTGCTGCGAATCACGCCCCTCTCACACAGAGCCCCGGCTGCGCTAGCCAGGCACTCTCGTCGCCGGCGGCCGAAGGTTAGCCGAGAGCTTCCAGGGCTTCGGGAGCGCTCTCTTTAGGAGCCACCTTATAGTCCACATCGACGATCGTCCCGGTCTCATCGATGATGAACTGGGAGCGATTGATCCCCATGTACGTTCGCCCGTACATAGAATTCTCGCCCCACACACCGTAGCGCTCGGCGACCGCATGGTCCTCATCGGAGAGCAACGGGAAGTTGAGGTTCTCCTTCTGCTTAAACTTCACCAAATCCTTCACCGGATCAGGGCTGACCCCCAGAACCACCGCGCCCTTGGCCTCAATCTGCGGCATGGCGTCGCGAAAGGCGCAGGCCTGGACCGTGCAGCCGGAGGTCATGGCTTTGGGGTAGAAATAGAGAATCACGCGCTTGCCGCGCAGATCGCTCAGGCGGACGATCTCCCCGCTGTCGCTCGGGAGCGCGAAATCTGGGGCGGGCTGACCGGGGTGCGGCACACCAGCAGGCAGTTCAGCAGACATGAAGACTCCTTTCTTCACACTGGTCGATCCCCGATACTGGCCAACGAGTTGCAGGACCTCCGCGGTTTCACTGACAACCTGCGCAGCCGGACCGCAGACCAGCGTGAGGGTGGTGGAAAACCATAGGCGGCCATTGGCCGCTATGCCAACCACCGTACAACTTGTTCTATCAGTTATACCCGAGCAGTGTGAACACGCCAAGCCGGCGCTGATTCGTCCCATGACGAGCGCATAGAAGTGCGACGCACCTCGCCACCTCCGAAGCCCCCGCCCGCGAGACTCTGCCGCTCACAGCGACCCCGCCGCGCAAAATGGCAGGTGCGTCGCACCGCCTCCTCCCGACGTTAGAGCGGTTCCAAACGAGAAGCAGTTGCCCATCCGGCCGCTTTCTCTTATGATAGCTTCGACGACAACCGCCGCAGTCACCACTTCGGGTCCTCCTGGCGCTCTCCGCGCCGAGGCCATTGTTTCTTGGAGGTTCAACGATGAAAGCTCCGCTTCGCATCACTGTGACCGGCGCAGCCGGTAACATCGGCTACGCCCTCGTCTTTCGCCTGGCCGCCGGGGATGCGTTTGGCCCCGATCAGCCGGTTATCCTGCAGATGCTCGAGATTCCACCCGTCATGCGAGCCCTCGAAGGCGTGGCGATGGAGCTTGAGGATTGCGCCTTTCCGCTGCTGCAGGACATGGTCCTGACAGACGATCCCAGCGTCGCCTTCACAGGAACCAACTGGGGGCTCCTGGTCGGTTCCAAGCCCCGCAGCAAGGGGATGGAACGCAAAGATCTGATCCGCGACAACGGCCCGATCTTTACGACCCAAGGCAAGGCCATCAACAGTCACGCCGCGGACGACGTCCACATCCTGGTGGTCGGGAACCCGGCTAACACCAACTGCCTGATCGCTCTGAACAACGCTCCCGACGTTCCGCGCGAGCGTTTCACCGCCATGACCCGGCTCGACCACAACCGTGCGGTCAACCAGGTGGCCAGGAAGGCCGGCGTCCCGGTGACGGATGTCAAGCGGGTCACAATCTGGGGCAACCACTCGAACACCCAGTACCCCGATGTGCGCCACGCCACGATCAATGGCCGGCCCGCGCCGGAGATCATCGACGACCGGGCCTGGATTCGCGAGGTCTTCATCCCTCTGGTCCAGACACGTGGCGCTGCCGTCATCGAGGCGCGGGGCCAGTCCAGCGCCGCGAGCGCCGCGAACGCCGCGATTGACCATGTCCGCACCTGGGCCTTCGGGACCGAGCCCGACAACTGGGTGAGCATGGCGGTCCCCTCCCAGTTTGGTGAGTACGGCATCCCCGAGAATTTGATCTTCTCCTACCCGGTCCGCTGTGCGAACGGTCGCTACGAGGTGGTCAACGGGCTCGAATTCGACGACTTCGGGCGGCAGAAGCTCCAGGTCACAACCAACGAACTGCTCGAGGAGCGTGCCGTGGTGCAGGATCTGCTCGGGTAGTGGCCCTCCGCCGGGACCATGCTCCGGGAGTAACCGGCAATGGCGCAGCGCCCAGAGTTTCCTCTGGGCGCTGTTGATTTCTCCAGCATCGAAGGCCGAGTTCAGGGCTCGGGACCGGTGACAAGGGGCCGGTTCGGGTCGTTGCCCCACTCGTTCCACGAACCGTCGTAAATCACGGTACCGGGCAGCCCCGCCAACTCCAGCCCGAGCATGATCACGGTCGCGGATACGCCCCCGTTACAGTAAGCCACGACCTCCCCTGGCGGGACGTTCGGGTCGAGGCCCGCCCCAGCCAGAACGGCCCGCAGCGCCTCCGGCGACGCGAAGGTGTTGTACTCGCCACTGGCCAGGCGGCGGTAGTAGAGATTGCGGGCGCCAGGAATGTGCCCTCCGCGCGTCGCCCGTGAGAGTTCCCCCTCATATTCGGACGGCTGGCGCGCGTCGATCACCACCCCGCCCCGCTGAAGTGCCGCCAGCACCTCGTCGGCCGTGCGGCGCAACTCTGGACGCGGCCGGGGCGTGAAGGTCGCGGGCGGGTACGTCGGGATCTCACACGAGAGCGGCCGTCCTTCGGCCACCCACTTCGGCCAGCCGCCGTCGAGCACACGCGCCACGTCGTGGCCGTAGTAGCGCAGCGTCCAGAGCAGGCGCCCGGCGAAGGCCGAGTAGTAGTCGTCGTAGGCCACCACGACAGTGTCGTCGCCGATGCCCAGCGCGCTCATGAGGGCGGCGTAGCGCTCCGGCGGTGCCACTTGCACCGGCACCGGATCATCCGGGTCGATGATATCGGCCGTCCAATCCACGAAGACGGCGCCCGGAATGTGGCCAACCTCGTATTCCTCGCGCTTGGGAAAATAGTGCGGCTTGGGCTCTTCTGGTGGCAAGACCTTCCCTCGAATGTCCACAACGCGGACACGTGGATCATCCAAATGATCGGCCAACCACCCGGTTGAAACCAGCGGCCCGGGCGGAAGATCGAGGGTAGACATGACGGCATCCCCCTTCAAAGTTTGGGCGGTTATAGCTTAAAAAAGATCGCTCACATTGGAGTCGCATGCGCGGATCAGGTGCGACGCACTTCCGAAGTGCGTCGCACCTCCGCCCCGGCCCCAACGCACCGTATTCCAACCTTCAACCTGTACAGACGCTCCGGCAGGTCCTCTCTACTCCTCTGAAACAACTCGAAAGTGGCGGAATCAACCGAGGCATCGCTCCACTTCGAGCGAAGAAACGGGCTGAATATGGGCACTACCCCCCACAAGCCTTATACTTCGGCGGCATTATTGCCCACCTTGCCCCACCACGCCATTCGGCAAGGCCCTTTTCAGTACAGTCAACCCCCACCCCCCACCCTTCAACCTTCAACCGAACAGTACCTCGCGCCGTGCTCGCAGCGCCGCGAAGAGCTGGGCGGCCAGCGGCGAGTCGAAGGTGCGCTCCGAGAAACTGGCCCAGAAGTCGTCCAGGTTACGCTGGCCACGCTGCTCGTAGACGAACGCCTGGAGCATCATCTCCAGCTTGTCGGCATCGCGCACCAGGCGCGCCGCCGGGCTCTGGCCGGCTGTGTACTCCTCCCAGAGCGCCAGGTACGCATCCGGCGCCGGCAGGGCTGCAAGGATCTCCGCCAGCGCGGCGCGCTCGGCCGCATGCTTGGTCTCAGGCGCCAGAAACCGGGAGAGGGTGGCCGGCAAGTCGGTCACCAGGCTCTCGGCCAGGTCGTGGAGCAGGGCCATCCGCAGGACGCGCTCGCGGTCCACCCCGGTAGGATTCATGTCGGCCAGAAGCATAGCCACGAAGGCGACACCGAAGGCATGGTCGGCGATGCTCTCTGGCCGCTCGACTCCGCGCAGTTGCCACCCCGTGCGTGGCAACTGCTTGAGGCGGTTGGCGTGCATCAGCGTGTCGAGGATGGCGTTGGCGTCGGCCGGCATAGGCGCCCCAGCTCTGGAATGATGAACGATGAATGAATGTCGCGGGAGTGTAGCGCAGAGGGCCGGTTGGGACAACCCGCCGCGGGCTGGTTGAATCTTGTGAACGCTGTCAGTACAATTGGAGAGGATGGGTGTGAATAGCTCGAGGGGAGGGAAATAGGAAAGATGCATCATCTGAACGATACGGCAGGGACACTGACGTTGATAGGATCGGGCGAGATGACGCCCGGAATGGCAAGCGTCCATCGTCGGGTGATGGACCGCATCGAAGGGCCTGTTCGCCCTGTGTTCATTGACACGCCGGCCGGCTTCGAGCTCAACGTGAGCGCGATTGCCGCCAGGGCAGTGGATTACTTCCGCGAGCACTTCGATCTGGACCTGGCGGTGGCCTCGTTTCCCAGCGCCGCCAATGCGACGCCGCTGACGATGGAGCAGGCCATGCGGACCCTACGGTGGGCTAATTACATTTTCTCGGGGCCGGGCAGCCCCACCTACGCTGTGCGCAACTGGCGCAATACCCCCATCTTTGAGACAATGGCCGGCAAGCTCGCAGCTGGCTCGCACCTGGTGTTGGCGAGCGCCGCTACCCTGGCCATGGGGCGCTACACGATCCCGGTCTACGAGATCTACAAGGTCGGCGAGGATCCTCACTGGACGGAGGGGCTCGACCTGTTGGGGCGCTATGGCCTCGACCTGGCGATTGTGCCCCACTGGAACAACACCAGCGGCGGGACGCACGACACGATGCGTGCCTTTATCGGCGAGCCGCGCTTTCGGCCACTCGCCGCGGTCCTCCCCCCCTCGACCACCGTGCTGGGGATTGATGAGTACACCGCCTGCATCCTGCTGCCTCGCGAGCAACGCGGCGAGGTAATCGGGGCCGGGACGGTGACGATCCAACGGGGAGATACGACTCACGTCTTCGCCAGCGGCGAGAGCTTCAGCTTCGATTTGCTGCGCTCGGCGACGGCCTCCATCGCTGAACCACCACCGGCCCCACCGGCCCCACCGGCCGACCCGGCCGCCGAGCTCCTCGCGCTCGCCGAG